>JAIFLC010000168.1 GCA_020049295.1 Bacteroidota bacterium | reverse complement strand
GGTAAGGTTGATATTCTTTGGCTTGATGGCGGATGGGTTTGCAAAGAATCTAAAGAAGAAATTGTAAAGTGGTACAATAGAAAATCTAACGAAAAGGAAAATGGTTACCTGTATAACCGGATTATAAATCAGGATATTAAAATGGACGAACTGGTTATAAAAGCGCGTGAAAAACAGCCTGATTTGATTGTTGTTGATCGTGCGGTTTATGGAAAAAATCAAAATTACCTTACTCCCGAAAATACAGTTCCTGAGAAATCACTTCCTTATCCTTGGGAATCATGTATTATTTCTGGTGGAGGCTGGTCGCATACAAAAGATGCAAAATACATGAGCGGAAGGCAAGGAATTCAATTGCTGGTTGATATTGTAGCCAAAGGTGGTAATTTATTATTAAATGTAGCTCCAACACCCGAAGGCGAATGGCAGCAAGGTGCTTATGATTTGTTAAAAGAATATGGAATATGGTTGAAAATAAATGGTGAAGGTATTTATAATAGCAACGTTCTTGAGCCATTCAAAGAAAATAATATCTGCATGACACAGCAGGAAAATGGAGATATGTATTTCTTTTATTTGTGTGGCGAAAATGAAACCATTATGCCAAAAGAAATTATTATTGTATCGCACCAACCTGCAACAAATGCTGTGGTAACGATGCTTGGCACAAAGAAACCCTTAAAATGGCAACAAGCTGAAAAGGGGTTCAAAGTTGTTATTCCGGAAGAAATAAGGAAAAATCCTCCTTGCAAATATGTATGGACAATGAAAATTTCTGAAACAAAATAGATAGATTCTTTATTTATTCTGATGCAAACGAAAAATGTTGCTGAACCATTCGCCATGTTCCATTGCGTTTCTCTAAAACACCCGTCCATCTTGTGTTTTCCCAGTTAGCTGGTTGTCCGTCCCATTCATTCATATCATTTAGCATGCAATAAAACCAGGCAACAGTTCCATCCTTAGATACCGAGATCTTCAAATCCCAAATCTCGCATTTAACGGCTTTAAAACGTGGATCGAGCCAGAATTTTTCAGCTTTCTTAAATTGTGTGAATCCTTTTACTACATTATTGTTTGGATGTACTTCAAGAAAATCTTCGTCATTCGCAATAATGCTATATAGTAAGCTGGTATCTTTTTCAGCAGCCCAACCAATTGAGCTTTTTATTGTTTTTTCAATTATTGCTTTCTCCCTATTTATATCAATTACTAATTTTGCTTTTTTTTGTTGACATGAATAAAAACTCAACATAAGAAAAATAATAATAATATTTGATTTCATTGGATTGAGAATTTTGATGTTATTAAAAAAAGCAGAGCAAGATCACCAAACCAACCGGGTATTGAGAATAAACATTAAGGTTTAATTTCAGGGGATTAGATTTACTAACCCGGGTAAAATCAACTTCTTCTTGCTCTGCCAAAATTGCTCTACACCCATAAGATGAACAATATCTAGTTTACCCTATATCAAATTGGTTTTTTTCAAAGAAATTTAATTCAATAAATTTTGGAGTTAAAAATTAGAAAAATATTGTGTAAATTCTTCAACTATTAAACCTTTTAATAGGCGATTTGGTTATATTTACATTTCATCATAAACAAATATACTTGTTGCAAATAATTAAAATATCATTTCTGCTAATATTGATTTTATTATGTCCTCCTTTCTATAGTGCAGAGTTGTTTGGGCAAAATGAAACAAATAAAATAGACAGTATTTTAAAATCTGTAAAGCACGATAAAAACCAAAAAGAAATCATTGAAAATTTTGAGACCATCTCTTCACTTTATGCTGAACAAGAAAATTTCGATTCAGCACATTTTTTTATTGATAAAGCAATTGTCATTGCAAAAAAATCAGGAAATAAAAATTATATAGCTAAAACATTCGGGTCAAAAGGCAAGCTTTACCGACAGGAAGGAAAATTTGAAAAATCATTAGAAATACTAATAAGTGCATATGATTTATCTAAAGAGATTAACGATAAGGAAATCACTATGAATGTTTCTAATAATTTGGGTGTTACTTACAGACGGTTGGCTGAAGATGACAAAGCACTTGCATATCATTTAGAAGCACTCCAACTTTCAGAGGATCTTAATGATTTAAGGAATATTGCCATAGCTTCGAATAGTATAGGAATTATTTATACATATCAAGGAAATTACGATGAAGCTTTACCATATTATTATAAAGCTCTGGAATTGGAGCAAGAAAGAAACAATTATCTTGGTGTTGCTATAAATTACAATTCAATTGCCTGGATTTATGAATTAAAAAAGGATTATACAAAAGCAATTGAATATTATAAAAAATCGCTTGATGCAAACATTAAAAACAATAATGAAAAAGGAATTGTAATTTGCTATAGCGATATAGGAAAGGTTTATCATACAATTGGTGAGTATAAATTATCACTGGAGTATTATTTAAAAACATTAGCTGTGAATGAAAGGCTTGGTGATAAAAGTCATATTGCCAGGAGCTATATTTATATTGGAGAAACCTACAGAGATTTGGGAGATTATTCGCAGTCGGTTATTCATTTGGAAAAGGGATTAAAATACGCTCAGCAGGTAAATTCTAAAAGATTGCTTATGTCAGCATATGAACAATTGGCCCTCACCTCCGAAAAAATAAATTCAGGAAATAAGGCCCTATTGTATTATAAAAAATTCAATGTTTATAAAGACAGCGTTCTTGATGAAGAGAAAAGCAATCAGATTATTCAGATGCAAACACGGTATGAGACGAATAAAAAAGAACAGGAAAATACACTATTAAAAAACAAAAACAGTCTCAATGAAGCACAAATACAGCGCCAACGGATTTTTGTTTTCTCGATTATATTAATTCTTTTTTTAATCACCTTATTAGTAGTTGTATTATTGAATAGTCGTCGCAAACAAAAAAAGGCAATCGTATTACTTGGAAAACAAAACGATGAAATTCGTAAACAAAAAGAAGAAATTCAAAATCAAGCATTAAATCTTGAAGAGGCGGTTAATACAAAAAATCGTTTTTTTTCAATAATAGCCCATGATTTAATAAGTCCTTTTAATACACTTATTGGATTGAGTGAAGCGCTAAAATCTAATTTTAACGAAGTAAGCAGAGATGAAATAAATGAGTATGTCGATTTAATTTATCAAAGATCAACCGAAACTCATGAACTTTTAATTAACTTATTGGAATGGTCATTGTCACAGACAAAATCTATAGAATATCAGCCACAAGAAATTGAAATTAAGCGCTTTATCAAGGAAAAAATTAGTTTACTAGAAGGACAAGCAAAAGAAAAATCTATTACACTTAAGTTTATCGAGGGAAATGAATTTCTGGTTTATGCTGATGCAAATATGCTTTCTACAATTATTAGAAACCTGGTATCAAATGCAATTAAATTTACCAAAAAGGGCAACGTGATAATTTCCTATAGTAAAGAATCAGAATTTTGCAGGGTAATTGTTGAAGATACGGGTGTTGGTATATCAGAGCAAAACCTTCAGAACTTATTCGAACTAGACAAACCCGTTTCATCCAAAGGTACTGCAGGAGAAAAAGGGTCGGGAATAGGATTAATTCTTTGTAAAGAATTTATAAAAAAGAACAAAGGGGAAATATTTGTTGAAAGTATTGAACAAATAGGCAGTAAATTTGCTTTTACCATTCCATTGTATACAAAAAGAGGTTGAATTTAAAATAAAAAAAGGAGCCCAAGGGCTCCTTTGCAATTATTTAGTTTGGATTAAAACCAGCCTGATTCCTGAATATCAAAAGTAGTAGTACCAATTTCTGCACCATCGCCGAAAATGTAAACTTCGTATTTGCCAGGTATTAATGCCCCGTTATTATCCCAAAATATAGTAACATCAAGGTCTTTACCAACAAAATCTACAGGACGCATTGCAGAAAAAACAATCTGTTTTCCTTCAAATTCAAAAAGATCTTCTTCAGATTTAGCAAGAATATAATCATCAGGACCAGCTATACGAACAAAGATATCTCTTTCGCCTTGTTTAGCAAGTACGTTCTCTTTAATTGTAAAATCAATTTTTATTTTTTCTATTTTATTGATTTTATTATTCTCTTTGCCTCTTTTATTTATCGGCATTGCATTTAAGTTTTCGGTACGCAAAACACTTGCATATTCAACTTTTCCGGTTAAATCCTTATTCTTTTCTTCTAACTCTTTATTCGTTGTCGCTGCAACAGTAATTTCATTTTTAACTTTAATGTTTTCAGCAACTAAAGCCTGATTCATCGTATTTAACGAATCAATCTGTCGAACATAGCTTTGAGCAACATCTCGTAATGTTCCAAGTTCTGCTTCTAATTGCTTAATTTTTGTAAAATTAGTAGCTTTTGTAGTCTTCAGTTCAGCTATTAACTTATCAATTTTTTTCTTTTCCTGATTTAATTGATTATTGATTGAATCATTATCTGTCATCAATTCATCATACTCGGCTTTTAATTGTTCTAAGTGTGTTTGCAGCGAATCTTTTTCGGCAGTTAACACAGTCTGAATTTCTTCGGTTGTATTTCGTTGGTTAACATATAACCAGGTTACAACACCTAATAATATTAAAAGTAAAAACAATAAAAAAATTAATCCACTCCTTGATTTTTTAGGTTGATTAACCACCTGCTTATTTTGTGTTTGTTTGTTCTCAGGATTTTGATTTTTGTTTTGGTCTTCCATGATTTTTAAATATTTAAGTACGCTTATTGGTTTGCAAAATTAATTTTTATTTTCAAATTGTTTGAACAGTTTCGCTTAATAATTAAACGAGCGGAAAAGTAAATTAGTATTTTTTCCTATTTAATCAGAATCTGTCATAAGAAAATAAACTCCTTCTGTAACTATATCAGAGGTAAGAATTTCATTATCAGGATTGATGATTTCGACAAACTTATTCTGTGTTACTCCAGTAATAATTTTTCGCTCCAAAAAATCATTTCCTCTTTTAATAAAAATTACCGATTTCCCATTCTGATTAATAATGGCTGATTGAGGTAAACAAAATGCTTCGTGCTCGCTTAAACTCACAGAACCTCTTATAAACATTCCGGGATACAAGATAGACTCTTTATTTTCGAAGTTACAAATTGCTTTTATTGTTCGATTATCAGAATCAACCTGCACTCCTAAAATCTGAATTTTTGTTACAAATAATTTTTCCTTATTATGAACTGGATAAAAAACTACCTTTTGACCTGTTTTTATTCGTTGCAAATCCTTTTCAAAAACATTTAAAACAATCTGCACGTTAGATGAATTTATTATTTCGCAAACCATGTTTGCCGATTCAAGAAATTGTCCTTTATTAATAGATAAGCTGTTTACATATCCCGAAATTGGAGAAACAACATTAAATGCTTTTATAAAATTTTCCTTTTCAAGTTTTTCAGTATTAATCCCCAGTATCTCAAGCTGAGTTTTTGTCGATTTGTATGCTGCCTGTGCTGTCCAGTAATCAGCTTGTGCTTTTTCCATATTTTTTATCGATGCAGCATTTTCTACAGTAAGCTCTCCTTGTCTTTTAAATTCTTTCTCGTAAAAATCTACCTGGCTTTTACTCTCGAGGTACTGCTGCTGTAGTGATATAAAATCAGGATGTGTAATCGACACAAGAGCAGATCCTGCTTTAATAAAATCTCCCTCTTTTACATAAACATCTTTTATAAAACCGTTTAAAACAGTTGATGCAATCGCTTTGTCATTAGGTGAAACCTGAATCTGTCCTGAACATTCAAGCATCTCCGAAATGTATTTTTTTTCTACTTTACCTGTTTTTATTCCTGATGCCTTAATCTGTTCCGGACTCAATTGGATGCTATTTTCCGAACTGTTTCCCTCATCAGAAATTAGTTGTTCGTTATTTTCTGTTTTACAAGCCCAAGTCAGAAACAAGGCCGCTAAAACCAATAATACCTTTCTCATAATCTGAATTTATTTTGTGTAAAACTCTAGTTCTATGGCTGTTTTGTTATAATTATATAAGGTTGACAAATATCCCGTTTTAATATCCTGAGCTGCTTTTATACCTTGCAAAAATTCAAAGTATTCAATCTCTTCTTTTTCGAACTGTGTTTTTGCCGTTTGAATTAATACATCAGCCTTTTTCAATGCATTTTCGTGATAATAAATCAAATCATTCTGCAGCTGATCGAGCTGAACAATAAGATTCTCAATCTCCTTGTCAATATTAAATTTCTGATATTCCAGATTATTCATTGCCTTTTCTCTTTCAATTTTTGCCTGTTGTACTGTTGCATTTTGTGGTAAAAACCAGATTGGCACTGATACTCCAATACTCCACCCATCAAATCCGGGCTGATTATCTATTTCCTGATTAAAATATCCAGCTGAGATTTCGGGAAAATATTTCGATCGCTCGAGATTATGCTTTGTCTTCTCAATTTCGTACATATTTTCATAATATGAAACCAGTAATTGGCTTGTAAACCTTTCCTCTGGATTATTACCTGCAACCAACTGATAAATTAATAAGGTGTCATTTTCAGGGATAAAATCACCATCAATATTCATGAGTTGCTTAAGATTATTTTCTGCAAGAATAAGCTCTTCGGTAGCCTTTAGCAATTCATTCTTTATACTTGAATATTCCGTTTCGGCAATTACTTTTTCTAACAGGTTCGATTCTCCATAATTATATTTTGCTTGCGATATCCGTTCAAACTCTTTAAACATTTTCGCTTGCTCTTGTTTAATTTTAAATGTATTGATAAGATAAACCCAATACTGATAAGCAACCTTAACCTGAGCTTCAAGTTGATGCTCGGTAATCGTATATTCATTTTCAGCAAGTTTTATTTGTTTGTTTACCAGCTTTCCCGACTGGTAATGTGAAAGCAATGATCCAAAATTTTGATTTATTTCGAAGGACTGATCAATAAGTTTTGAATTCATTTGTCCTTTTTGATATACAAATTCAGTTGATGTAAAATTCAATATTCCCTGTTTGCCCATTTTGGCTCCCTTTATTGATAATTGGGCATTTTGAGTTATCGGATTATTCTTAATGGCATTATCAATAGCCTGTTGCATAGTTAGTTTTTGTGTTTCAGAAGATAATTCCTGAGCAGAAAGATTTGTTGCCTGACCTACAAGAGTTATTACAATAACGGTCTTAATAATCCTCATAAATTTCGAAAACCTACTCCTTATCTTTATTCCTGAATAAAACACCTGGAACAACAGCGGCAGGGCAATCATTGTAAGCATTGTAGATGTTATTAAACCACCAATAACAACAGTAGCGAGGGGTCGTTGTACTTCTGCGCCCGAAGAAGTTGAAATAGCCATAGGCAGAAAACCCAATGCAGCAGCGGCTGCAGTAAGTAAAACCGGACGCAACCTTTCATTCGTAGCTTTAAAAATTAACTCACGCATATCGGTCATTCCTTTTTCTTTGAGATCTTTTAAATGTTCAATCAGTACTATTCCATTCAGAACTGCAACACCAAACAAGGCAATAAATCCAATACCCGCAGAAACACTAAATGGCATTCCTCTGATCCATAAAAGAAAAACCCCACCTACAGTTGATAAAGGAACAGCTGTAAAAATAAGTATGGCATCTTTAATTGATTTAAATGCAAAATGGAGAAATATAAAAATCAGTAACAGAGCAACAGGAACTGCAATCTTTAGTCGCTGAGTGGCGTTTTTCAAATTTTCAAATTGACCACCATAGCTGATATAAGTTCCAGGATCGAGTTTAACCTTTTTGCTAATCTCATGTTGTACATCCTTTATCACTGATTCAAGATCGCGATTACGAACATTAACACTTACCACAACTCTTCGATGTGTATTCTCACGTGATATTTTTGCCGGTCCAGTATTATAATCTATCTCGGCTAACTCACTTAACGGAATTTGATTTCCGTTTGGCAAACGAATACTAAGCATCCTTATATTTTCAATATCACTGCGGAATGAATCTTGTAACCTTACGACCAGGTCGAATCGTTTTTCACCTTCAAAAATTACTCCTGCAATGGCTCCACCAAATGCCATTGTGAGCTGCTGATTCAGCTCTTCGATATTTAAACTGTAAAAGGATATTTTTTCTCGATTATACGTTACACTTATTTGCGGCAGACCAGCTGTTTTTTCAAGGATAACATCTGCAGCACCCGGCACTTTTTCTATTAATTTCTTTATTTCAATCGCTTTAAGGTTTAAGTAATCGAGGTCTTCACCAAAAATCTTTACTGCAATATCAGCCCGCACACCAGTGATCAGCTCATTAAAACGCATTTCAATAGGTTGTGTAAACTCATAATCGATACCCGGAATAACCATTAATGCTTCTTTAAACTTATCGGCCAGTTCCTCCTTTGTTTTTGCGTTAACCCATTTTTTCTTTGGCTTAAGTTTAATGATCATATCAATTTCTTCCATCGACATAGGATCTGTAGGCACCTCTGCTGCTCCAATCCTGCATACAATCTGATCAACTTCGGAAAAATTTTCTTTCAGGATTTTCTCCATCTGAGTGGTTAATTCTACTGTTTTTGAAAGTGATGTTCCTGTTTTTAAAACCGGTTGAATAACAAAATCTCCTTCATCAAGGGTTGGAACAAACTCTCCGCCCATTCGGGAAAATAAAATTCCGGTAAAAATGAGGGAAGCAAAAGCTAATCCAAGAACCAATTTTTTATGATCGTACGACCATCTCATTACTGGATTATATGTGTTGTAAATAAATTTCATTATCCATACAGAAAAACCCTTTTTATTCTCCTTTTCGGGTTTTAGAAATAATGATGAAGCTACAGGTAGCCATGTTAAACCGAGGATCATAGCTCCCAGTATGGCAAAGCTAAAGGATAACGCCATGGGACGAAACATTTTTCCCTCAACTCCACTCAACGTGAATATTGGAATTAATACAACCAAAATAATAACCTGACCAAAAATGGCTGAGTTAATCATTTTAGATGCTCCATCGAATGTAATTTTATCCATAAGAGATTGCCGTTGAACACCCTCTAAGCTATCATATTCAATCTTATTAGTAGTAATTTTGATAGCAATAAACTCAACAATGATAACAGCTCCGTCAATAATAATTCCAAAATCCAATGCACCTAAGCTCATTAAATTAGCATCGATACCAAAAATGTACATTAACGAAATAGTAAACAATAAAGCCAAAGGAATAAGAGATGCAATGACCAATGCAGATCTTATGTTTCCGAGCAATAGAATTACAATTAACATAACAATTATACACCCAAGTAACAGGTTTTCAACAACTGTAAACGAGGTTTTTGAAATCAACTCACTTCGCTCAATGATAGGATTTATGTACACTCCTTCTGGTAAGCTTTTTTGAACTTCTTCAACTCGTTTTTTTACGTCATTGATGACTTGTTTTGAGTTTGCATCCTTGAGCATCATAATCTGGCCCAGCACTTTTTCGCCTTCACCATTAGCCGTTATTGCCCCAAACCGGTTTGCATATCCAAAACGGATTTCGGCTATATCACTCAATAACAAAGGAATCCCGTTTTCATTTTTAATAACAATATGTTCTAAATCGCTAACTGATTTAACCATACCATCACCACGTATAAAATAACTTTTATCCTGTTTTTCGATATATGCTCCTCCTGCAATACTATTGTTGCTTAATAATGCATTAAAAACATCGAGCATAGTAATGTTATAGCTTTTTAGCTTGTCAGGATCGATAGCTATTTCATATTGTTTTAAAAATCCACCCCAGGTATTTACTTCAACTACTCCGGCGATTCCTGATAATTGTCTTTTTACAATCCAGTCCTGAATTGATCTCAGTTCCATTGGAGAGTAATTATTTTCATACCCGGGTTTTGTATCCAGAATGTATTGATAAATTTCACCAAGTCCAGTAGTGATTGGACCCATTTCGGGAGTTCCAAAGCCTTCAGGAATATTAGCTGCTGCATTTTTTATTTTTTCGGCAATTAATTGTCGTGGCAAATAGGTTCCCAGATTATCCTCAAAGACAATGGTTACAACAGATAAACCGAACTTAGAAATAGATCTTATTTCTTTTACACCGGGCAAATTAGCCATTTCAAGCTCAACTGGATAAGTAATAAACTGCTCTACATCCTGTGTTGACAGATTGGTTGAAACGGTGATTACCTGAACCTGATTATTGGTAATATCGGGCACAGCACCAACCGGAATCTTAAGTACTGCAAATATTCCAAATGCAGCAATGGTTAATGTAAATAAGATTACAATCAGTTTGTTCCGGATGCTGAAATTAATGATCTGATTTATCATTGGCTAATTCTTAAATATAAAATACCTAACAATTTTTCAAATTCTAAATTTATACTATTTTTTTAGATAATGAATTATATAATAAGCCTTTAATAATAAATTTATTACGGTTAGCCCGAATGAATGAAATAAAAAGAGGTTGTATCAAAAGCAAGATTGTTGTCTGTTTTTCGACTCCCGATCCCGATAACCATCGGGACGGGACAAAATGACAACAATCTAATAATCAATATGTCACACTGATAAAAGTCATCCTGAGCCTGTCGAAGGATGTCGAAGTGATAATACGAAAAAAGAGGCTTTTAATACAGCCTCTTTAATTTTATTTTAGTTGTGCTTTCTGCTGAAAACTTCTATATATAAGATAAATCCCTGCCAGCACAAATGGAATACTTAACCATTGTCCCATATTAAGAGACATACTCGATTCAAAATCAACCTGAACTTCTTTAATAAATTCGATAAAAAATCTAACTGAGAATAATGAGATTAAGAAAATTCCAAAGATCATTCCTTGTTTTAGTTGAATTCCTTTTTTCTGATAAATTCCATAAAGAACAATGAAAATTATAAGATACGATAATGCCTCGTATATCTGGGTTGGATGTTTAGGAACCGTTTGACCATCACGTACAAAAATAAATCCCCATGGCAGATTGGTTTCGATACCATAAATTTCGGAATTCATTAAATTTCCCATGCGAATAAAGAATCCGGCTAAGGCAACAACAATAACGATGCGATCGAGAATCCATAAATACGGTTTTTTGTTTTTTCGGGCAAACATATACAAGGCTATTAATATACCAATAGCTGCTCCATGACTTGCTAATCCACCATGCCATATAAAAAGTATTTCCCATGGATTTCTAAGATAATACTCTGGTTGATAAAACAAACAGTGTCCCAAGCGAGCACCAACTACAGTACCAATAGCCATATAAACCGTCAAATTATC
>JAIFLC010000149.1 GCA_020049295.1 Bacteroidota bacterium | reverse complement strand
TAACTATTATTTCTATTGGAACGTCCTTACCTGAGCTGGCTACATCTGTAATTGCTGCTCGTAAGAAAAATGTTGATATTGCTATAGGAAACATAGTAGGATCAAATATTTTTAATGTTTTCTTTATTCTGGGAACATCTGCTATAATTTACCCTGTTACCGTAAGTTTGTCATCACAGTTCGACTTGATAGTTAATATTTTAGTAAGCCTATTGTTGTTTATTTTTATATTTACTGGAAAAGGCCGAAAGGTAGATCGTTGGGAAGGAGTTGTATTTATGCTCCTTTATATTACATATGTTGCCGCATTAATTATAATGTAGCCTTAAAAAATAACTTTAGAAATAATGGACATTCTTTCAACAATTGATACACCCTTGTTTAATTATCTAATATTGCCATTACTCATTTTTTTGGCAAGGATAACCGATCAAACTATTGGAACATTGCGTTTAATTTATGCATCGAAAGGATATCGATATATTGCTCCAGTTGTAGGTTTTTTTGAGTCATTTATCTGGCTTACTGCAATTAGTCAGATTATGAAACATCTTGATAATATTTATTGTTATTTTGCTTTTGCTGGAGGGTTTGCTATGGGTAACTTTTTGGGCATTTATATCGAGCAAAAAATATCCATTGGTGTAGTAATGGTCCGTATGATATTTCAAAATTATATGAATCAGATTGGAGAAAACCTTCGTGCTGCTGGTTTCGGATATACTCTTTTTGATGGTGAAGGTAAAGAAGGTGCAGTAAAGCTACTCTTTTCAACCATAAATCGACGCGATCTCAAAAAATTTATTACGATTGTTCAGGAAATTAGTCCGAATACTTTTTATACGGTTGAAGATGTTCGCCAGGTTAAAGGAAATGTGTTCGAAAAAACCAAACGCAGCAGCATTTATAGCCGGCTTAATCCTTTAAATAAGAAGGGAGCCTGAACAAGTGACTAAAGTTATAAGTACTTAAAGTGACTAAAGTTAAAAATTTCGATCACTTTAACTTACTTTAGCTCACTTTAATTTACTTTAGCTCACTTTTTCTATGGAAATTCTTCGCTTCATTATACATTACGGATTGCATTTTTTAGCTCCACTATTAATTGCCTTCATTTTCTTTAGAAAAGATTTTTGGAAAGCCGCCTTAATTATGTTATCAGCTAACCTCATTGATTTGGATCATTTGCTTTCAAATCCTATTTTTGATCCAAACCGTTGCAGTATTGGATCTCATATTTTGCATTCATATTATGCGATTGCCTTTTATTTAGTATTGCTTTTTATCCCAAAAACCAGAATTGTTGCTATTGGTTTGGTTATTCACATTCTTACCGATTTTATTGATTGTCTCTGGATTTAGCAAATTTATATAGTTTTTACTTGTTTATTATGGGCATATGCTTATATTTGTCGAAATTATTATGAGCATATGCCAAGAAATAAATGTTTGCGATATATTGATAATAATCCATGTTGTACGTTTTATAAACCAGCAGGAACACCAATAAATAAATTACAGGGTGTAGTTATTAGTTTGGATGAATACGAAGCTCTGCGGCTTGCTGATCTTGAGGATATGTATCAGGAAGATGCAGCAAAAAAAATGAGTGTTTCCAGGCAAACATTTGGACGTATAATCGAATCAGCCCATAAGAAAATTGCTGATGCCATAATAAATGGTAAAACCATTAAAATTGAAGGTGGAAATATAGAGATTAAAGAATTATAAAAATTATGCCAAAGCTCAATCATACAGGTCCTGATGGAAAAGGTTCTAAAACAGGACGCAAACTAGGTAGATGCAAAAAAGATACAGATCAGACGGATTTTTCTCTTGGTCAAGGTTTAGGTAAGCGCAGAAAAGAAAATGGCGGTACAGGACAAGGGAAGAGATTAAAAAGTAGTAAACTATTTGATAACAATAAATAAATTTAAAATGAAAAAAATAGCTATTCCAACAAGAGGCAATATGGTTGATGACCATTTTGGTCATTGTGAAAATTACACCATTTATACGATTGATGATAATAAAAATGTCACGAATAAAGAAATAATGGAATCTCCTCAGGGATGTGGTTGTAAATCCAATATCGCAGGGGTTTTACGTCAAATGGATGTTTCATTAATGTTAGCAGGAAATATGGGTGAAGGTGCATTTCAAATGCTTGATAGATTTGGAATTCAAGTAATAAGAGGTTGCTCGGGCGATACAGATAATCTTGTAAATGAATTTCTTTCTGATAAACTTATGGACAACGGACAATTGTGTTCTCATCATCATGGACACGATCATAATCAGGAAGGGCATCAGTGTAATCACTAGTAAATAATAAAAAGAAAATCCGATTTGAATTTAAATCGGATCTTTTTTATCTATTCGTCTTCAAACAAGTTTGGCCGCAACTTTTTTGTTCTTTCAATCGATTGCTGTTCTTTCCATTTATCAATTTCTTTAAAATTGCCAGAAAGAAGTATATCTGGCACTTTCCATCCTTTATATTCAGCTGGTCGGGTATATACAGGTGCTGATAATAGATTATCCTGAAATGAATCGGTAAGTGCCGATGTTTCGTCTGAAATAACGCCAGGTAATAAGCGAACTACACTATCAACAATAATTGCAGCTGCCAATTCTCCTCCCGTTAGAACATAATCACCAATTGAAATCTCTTTGGTAATAAGATGATCTCGAACTCGTTGGTCGATACCTTTATAATGTCCGCAAAGGATAATGATATTGTTGTACGTCGCCAATTTGTTTGCTTCCTTCTGTATAAAAGGCTCGCCATCAGGTGAAGTATAAATTACTTCATCATATTCACGTTCAGTTTTAAGCTTAGCAATTGCTTTGTCAATAGGTTCTATCATCATAACCATTCCTGCTTCACCTCCAAATGGATAATCATCAACTGTTTTATGCTTATCTGTGGTATAATCACGCAAGTTATGGATAAAAATTTCAACATGTTTTTTTTGCTTAGCACGCTTAATTATACTATGATTTAACGGACTTTCAAGTAATTCGGGTAATACAGTTATAATATCAATTCGCATAGAATTCTTTATTTCAGAACAAAAATAGTAATCATTTAATTTCTTTCAGTTCTTTTTTAAAACAATTCACAATAAAGACATAATGGCATGTATAAAGTAAATAAATATGTCACAATGACCGATAATTATGATTGGTATTTTATTTGAATATTTCCATGTAAATAAAATTTTAAAATAGTACTAACTAAAACTATAAAATTATGACATTAGTAAGAATGCAAAAACCATCAGAAATGCAGAGTGCATTTGGTTATAGAAATTTATCAGAAGTAATGAATAATCTATTTGCAGAAGAAAGATTATGCAATAGTCAGTACATAGCAATACCGCCTGCAAATATTATCGAATCAAAATTTGATTTTCGAATTGAAATTTCAGCTCCTGGATTTGAAAAAACAGATTTTAAAATTGATCTTGACAAAAGCTTGCTAACCATTTCTTTAGATAAAAAGATGGATGAAAACAATGACGAAAAGTTCAACCTGAAAGAATATTCGTACAATCCATTTAGCAGATCATTCAGAATATCAGATAAGATTAATACCGAAAAGATTAATGCCATTTACAAGAATGGTATTTTACAAATTATTCTTCCAAAAAGAGAAGAAGCAATTGAAAAACCAGCAAGAGAAATAAAAATTTCATAATAATAACAAATTTAGGTTTGCCTCACTTTTAGATTAAAAGTGAGGTTTTTTAATTTTATTCGAAAAACTGTTTCTTAACTATTAATAAAAAACTCACTGATTATTATACAATTGGAATATCATTTTATATATTTAGAAACAAATCGTAAATAAAAATGTTATTACTCAATTAATATGAGTAGAAATTCATTTTTCTTATAAAAAAACAAATGTATCTGCATAAGCCCGGACATATTTCGTATGATGTACTATCAGATATGATTTATAATTCGGGTTTGGTTATATTAAAGATTAGTCCTTCGGGTGAAATTCTATATTCAAATAATTATTTCGAGTTTATTTTTGGATATCAACAGGATGAAATAATTGGTAAAAATTTTGCAGAAATAGTTTTTAATTATCAGGATATTACATCACAGAATCAATCTGTTAATGTAAATGATATTTTAAATAATCATGGTTATAATCAGCTTGAATTAGAAACGCTTACAAATAATGGTGAAATTCTTTGGGTTTATTGGCAAATTAGTCCTTTTCTTCATCCTACTACCGCAAAAAATATGGGGTTTTATTGTGTAGGTCAGGAAATAAGCCACCGCAAAAGAATTGAGAAAAGACTTGCTGAAAGCGAAAGGAAACTGAATGATTTTTTAAATCTTTTGCCGGAACTAGTTTTTGAAATAGATGCTAACCTTCAAATAACATTTATTAATCAGAGTTGTATTGATTTTATAGGATATAGCAAGGAGGATATTTTACAGAATCGAATTCAATTAAAAGATATTGTTACTCCCGAAGATTTTATTCGATTAAATAAGATTATTGTTACCAATTTTAGTGGGATTAGAAATACCGGAAACACATTTGGAATAATTCATAAAAATGGAAACTTGATAAAAGTTCAGCTACATAATAATCCAGTTTGGGAAGGAAATAAGATTGTGAGCTTGAGGTGTATTGCCATTAATATAACAGAGAAAGCTCGTTTTGAAAAGAAGCTTCAGGAACAAGAAGAAAAATTTAGATTAATATACGAAAACTCCCCAGTTCCTTACCACTCGCTAAATACATTTGGTGATATTATCGAGGTCAATCCTGCATGGCTAAAAATACTGGGCTACTCACGTGAGGAGGTTATTGGTGAAAACTTTTCAAAGTTTCTGATAAATGATCAGAAAGAATTGTTTTTACAAAAATTCGAAAAATTTAAATCTATTGGAGAAATAAAAGACATTCAGTTTCAGCTCGTTTGTAAGGAAGGAAAAGTATTGATTGTCAATTTTAATGGTAATACCGAAACAAATGAATCAGGGAATTTTATAAAGTCCCATTGTGTTTTTAATGATATAACTCTTCAGATAAAGGCAGAAAACACAATAATACAATCTGAAAATAAATTACGCGAGCTAAATGCAACTAAAGACAAGTTCTTTTCAATTCTGGCACATGATTTAAAAAATCCCTTTAATGATATTATTGGATTTTCATATCTTCTTTCCAACAATATCTATAAGTATGATTTACCCAAGATAGAGCAGTTTTCAAATATCATTCATCAAAGTGCAAAATTAACCTTTAATTTGCTCGAAAATCTTCTCGATTGGTCAAGATCACAGACTGGTAACTTAAAGTTTAATCCCGAATCCTTCGATATGAACGAACTAGTATTAGAGAACCTCGAGCTATTTCAATCAACCGCTAAAAATAAAAATATCAAATTTTTTAATGAAATAGATTATTCAATTAAAGTTTATGCTGATCAAAATATGATTAGAACCATTCTGCGAAATCTAATTTCGAATGCAATAAAATTTACAAACCAGGGTGGTTTTGTTAGAATTACGAGTTCGCTGAGTAATGGATTTAATACTATAAGCGTAATTGATAATGGAGTTGGTATGAATTATGCTGATCAGGAAAAACTATTCAGGATTGATACGAATATTACACGGCAAGGAACCGAAAAGGAGAGGGGAACCGGTTTGGGATTAATACTGTGTAAGGAGTTTGTTGAAAGAAATGGTGGAAAAATAGGATTTGAAAGTCATCCCGGCAAAGGAAGCCGTTATTTTTTCACGGTTCCTGTTGCCAAAATTGAAAATGATTCTTTTGATTCGGAGCAGAATATATAAAAAGAACAAGTTCTTTAAAACTTAACTTTATTTAAAGCCAAAGCACTCAGCATCCAGTTTGGTAAAGGTTTTTTTGGATCTCTGTTTTTGAGATTAAGATACCATCCGTATTTTTTTAGAATAGGTACTTTATGAGTTTCGACAAATTCGATTAATGTTCCATCCGGATCTTCGATATACGAAAAATGACCCGCAGCTTCGCCCATATCGAAGCTATTTTCTTTGTTGTGCTTAACTGAACTATCTACTGTAAATGGAAAACCCTTTGATTCGCAATCTTTTTTAAGCGATTCCATTCCATTAATATCGAAACAAACATGTATAAAACCCAAATCACCCCAGAAACGGTTTTCAAAAATCCTTTTTGGGTTGCGATCCTGCACCTGCACCAACTCAATATAACTTTTACCCAACAATTTACTAAAACTACCTTCTGGTTCTTTGTCGGTTTTTAAAAGAACTCTGCGGAATTTATTATTACCTCCAGGTAAGTGTTTAAGATCTTCGAAAACATCTGTATTATCAGAAACAACAACATTGTAGCCTAAAATATCACTATATACTTTAAGCGCTTTCTCAATATCTGAAACTCCAATAATTGCACCGGCAATTGCTCCGGTAAGTTTATTTGTTTTCTTAAACCAATTATCATCGTTAACAACCTGGAAAATATTACCATATAAATCTTTAACAAAGAAATGATCGTTATAAAATTCACCTAGTATATTCAAATTACGAGCTTTAAAATCAGTATATGCTTTTTGAGCATCTCTGCTTTTAATTTTGGCAATATTAATTCCTAAATCACCTATTTGAATTTCAAATGAGGCAGCTTGTGGAGTTCTTTCGGAATATTGCCATATTTCGAAACCACCGCCGCCCGAGATATTCATGGCCAAGGCAGCATGTCTTCTCTGAGGTTTTCCGCCCGTATAGGGCAACATTAATTCAGCCACCGTATTGTCTTCGAAGATTCGAATATCCATTCCGAAATTTTCTTTATACCATTTCCATGCTTCGTAAACATTTGGAACACCAATACCTATCTGCTGTATTCCGCTTATCAGTTTTTCCATTATTATATTGTATTTTTAATCTAAGTTGGTTTAATTTTCCGGGCTAATTTATAAAATAATCGTGGAAAAATTTTGTGAATATAAACCATGAGTAATTCTGTAGATCCAATTAAGATTTCTTTTTTGTCTTTTTCAATTGCTCTAAGATACTGTCTTGCACATTTTTCGGCCGTTATTCCGGTATTCTGACCTTCGTCCATTTTTCCATGTGGAGTTCCATCTTTTGTTAAGGCATGCAACGATATGTTTGTTTGCACTCTACCTGGAAAAGCAATTAGGACCTTTATATTATGATGATAAACTTCAGATCGAAGTGTTTCAAAGAAACCATGCAAGGCATGTTTTGCTGCTGAATATGCCGATCGTAGTGGAAAACCAAATTTACCAGAAATACTGCTTGTTACGGCTATGTAACCAGATTGTTGTTTAATCATGTAAGGTAAAACTGCTTTGGTAATCATTACTGATCCAAAGTAATTTATTTCCATAATCTTTCGGTCAATATCAACAGGTGTTTCAACTACTAATGCTCGCTGACTTATACCAGCATTGTTAATCAATACATCTATTTTTCCGTATTTAGTAATGATTTCAGTTGTTGCTATATTTATTTTTGCTGGATTTGTTACATCCAAAAACTGAATATAACATTCAGCCTGAAGTTTGTCGCAATTTTGTTTAACCCGATCGAGTTCCTCCTGTTGATTTGATGAAATTACAATAATTGCTTTTTGTCTTGCGAGCTCATAAACTAAAGCCTCTCCAATTCCTGAAGAGGCTCCTGTAATCCATACTACTTTATTTTGATAAAACATTTTTTCTTTAAAAATAGTCGTTTTTTAACGTTTAACCATAATGAAATTAAATGGAAAAGTTATCATATCCGAAAAATCCTCGCCTACCTCTTTCATATCCTCATCACCATCTTCGAAGTACCAGTTAACTTTAATCTTTACATTATTCTCATTACAATTTTTAACAATTACAAGAATATCAGAAATGAATTTTGCAGATGCTGAGTTGAAATATTCAAGTTTAAAATTGAAATTAAAAATAGGTTCATCATCATTTTTATTGGCCTTGCGAATTAACGCATCAAAGTGTTCTTTTAGAGTATCGATAATTGGATAAAAGAAATCCCGAACATTTTCAGGTCTTGAATTACCTTCCATTTCGAAAAAATATTTTTTCGGTTCAAAAATTACTTTTGGTGATTTCTCTGAAGCAGGTATATTAATATATCTCATAACTACATGAATTATTTTTTTAAAGTTAATTGCATCGCAAAGTAAAAAAACTTATCATTAATTTTTTCAAAATCGTATTTTATTTTATGGCCAGTAGATCTTGCCATAACTATTAAACCAAGTCCGGCACCACCTTTTTCAGAAATTTCAGCATGCATTAATGCTCTTTTATACAGTTTATTAATTTCTTCCTGATCGTGATTATTGATTTTATTGATTTTATTGGTAATTTTTTCCTTATTTACATCGAATATTATATTTCCAGTGTGGAGCATATAATCATCGCCAATCTTTTCGACAATAAAACGAGAAGGAAATTCTGAAATTAAATCACTGTGATGTTCTGATTTGTCAGCATGTTTATAAATATTATCAAGGCACTCGACTGCAAGCGTGTAAAGCCTTTTTCGTAAAACAATATCAAGTTGTTTATCCTGGATATAATTTTTTAGAGTAAGGAGAATGGAATCGATTACCGAGAGGTCAATAGGTCCTTTATGGTTTATAATAACTTCGTAGCTCTTCATATCAGATCTCAGAAAATAAATGACTTAGTAATCTAAATAATTTTAAATTCAATATTTAATATAAAATTACCTTTATTTGTTTAAAAACAAAATTATCGTAAAAAAAATATTAATAAGTCCTGTGAATCAATATATATAAATATACTATAAAAATTTGTTATTTCAAATTATCCTATTGTATTAACTTGACTATTTTAGTTAATAGTGGTAATTTTATTCCTTAACATTAAATTAACATTAACTTAATAAATGCTTAATACCAAGATGGCATTAAACTACTTGTTAAATCCTAATTTTGCAGCAACTAAACGTCAGTGAAATGGAAAATTTTTATCTAATAATTGTTGTTATTCTATTTGCTTTGGCAATATCAGATCTTATTGTTGGTGTGGCAAATGATGCAGTAAACTTTCTAAATTCAGCCATTGGTTCAAAGGTTGCACCCAAATATATTATTTTAATAATTGCCAGTTTGGGCATTATTATTGGAACAACATTTTCTGGGGGAATGATGGAAGTTGCTCAGAAAGGTATTTTTTATCCTGGTCAATTTGCTTTTTCAGAGATAATGGTAATCTTTTTAGCAGTAATGATTACCGATGTAATATTGCTTGATGTTTTTAATTCACTTGGATTACCTACTTCAACTACAGTTTCGTTGGTTTTTGAATTGCTTGGAGCAGCAGTGGCGGTTGCCATAATCAAAATAAATACCTTAGGTATTGAGATTTCTGCTATGTCGAATTATATAAATTCAGCAAATGCGTTGGCTATTATTTCAGGTATTTTGGTTTCTGTAATTATAGCTTTTACGTTTGGAACAATCATACAGTATATTGCACGGTTGGTATTTTCTTTTAATTACGAAAAAACATTTAAATATTTTGGTGCAGTCTGGGGAGGATTTTCGATTACTGCAATCACTTATTTTATTGTAATTAAGGGAGCAAAAGGATCGACATTATTAACACCTGAAATAACTGACTGGATTCATAACAATACAAATTTACTTTTATTATATAGTTTCATTGGCTGGACAATAATATTGCAGTTAATTTACTTGATTACCCGATTTAATATTCTCAGAATTATTGTTCTTGTAGGAACTTTTGCACTTGCCCTTGCCTTTGCCGGAAACGATTTAGTAAACTTTATAGGGGCACCAGTAGCAGGATTTAAATCATATTTAGCTTTTAATTCACAACCCGGGGCAGATCCTAATAGTTTTATGATGACAGCTCTGGAAGGGAAAATTAAAACAGATACTTACTTATTGCTTATTGCTGGTTTGGTAATGGTATTAGCACTCTGGTTCTCAAGAAAGGCAAGAAAAGTAACTGAAACCGAAGTTAGTCTTAGCAGACAATCAGTAGGAACTGAACGATTTGGATCAAGTATGCTTTCACGGTCAATTGTTCGATTAGCTATGGATTTTAGCAGAACTTCTGAACGGATTATCCCTAAACCAGCAAAAAAATGGATAAACAAAAGGTTTGATGATTCGAATTATCAGAAAAAAATTAAAAATCAGAAAGATGCTCCTTCATTCGACTTAATTAGGGCTTCAGTAAATTTAACAGTTGCCAGTGCTCTAATCGCACTTGGAACATCATTAAAACTGCCCCTTTCTACAACTTATGTTACGTTTATGGTTGCTATGGGTAGTTCGCTGGCTGATAATGCATGGGGCAGAGAAAGTGCCGTTTATAGAATTACAGGAGTAATTACCGTAATTGGTGGATGGTTCTTTACTGCATTTGTCGCATTTACGTCTGCATTTTTATTAGCCTTAATAATATCAAAAGGTGGTACAATAGCTATTATAGGTCTTATTTTATTAGCAATATTCCTTGCTTTGAGAACTCACCTGGTATTTTTAAAGCGTGAAAAAGCACGATCAAAGATTAAAAAATTAGAAGATGAAGACCTTCAGGTGGATGATATTCATAAAAAGTGCTCTCTTGAAGTTCGAAATATGTTAAAGTCAGTAATTCAGGTTTTTAATGATACAATAATTGGTTTAACAAAGGAAGATAGAAAAATACTTAAAAAAGTATGTAAAGAGGTTGATGAGCTTAATGTAGATTCGAGGAATATGAAGGCCAATGTACATAATACATTGCTTAAATTACAGGTTAACGACAAAGAGATTGAAACAGGACCATATTATGTACAGGTTATCGATTATTTACGAGAAATGGCTCATGCTCTTTCATTTATTTCAAACCCAAGTTACGAGCATATCGATAATAATCATAGAGGATTAAATCCTGATCAGGTCGAAGAATTAAATGAAATAAAACTTGATATTACTGAACTATTTGAAACTATTATCGAAACGATTGAAAAAAATAAATTCGAAAATATTCCTGATCTGATTAAAAAACAACAACTGATTCAGGATAAGCTTACTATGTGCAGGAAAAAACAGGTTAAGCGTATTAAAAATATGGAATCAGGAACAAAAATTAGTATTTTGTATTTAGGAATACTTAATGAAATTAAGAATTTCTTATTGCAGTCAATCAATCTTGTTAAAGCACAGCGCGATTTTAATGATTTACAGGAAATAGAGGATTAGTGAATAAAAAAACCCGCCTA
>JAIFLC010000167.1 GCA_020049295.1 Bacteroidota bacterium | reverse complement strand
TTCGGGATTTGTAAATGTGGCTGAAAACTGCTGATCTTGTAGCTCAATATTTTCAACCTGAACAGGTATATTAAAAAAGTTTGTAAGCGTACTTGCAACTTCATTTAAACTCGTATTGGAAAATTGAAGCACTCCTGTTTTCCAGTACAAATAATTCACACTTTTTTCTGTTTCAACAGCAATAAAATCAAGCTTTTTGGATAATGTTGCTTTATCGTTTTTTACTAAAGTTATCTGGGTTGATTTTGGCAGAATTGTATTATAAAAATCTACTTTACCACTATTAACAGTTGCAATAATTTGATCATTATTGGTATTAATGTTAAATGCTCCGTTCTGTAAATAGCAAATGGTATTGCCTGATATTATTGAATATTTTTTTCTGTTTGTCGGTTTTGCTTCAATATATGCCTCACCCTCGATATATATTTCTTTGCCAATTTTACCATTGGTAGGTATTCTAACATAACTTTCTGAGTTGATCCAGATTGTTAAATCTTTATTTACATTAAGTTTTATTTTTTCTCCTTTTTCGACAATAATCTCGGCATAATGAGTTTCGTCGGTTTCTCTCTTAAGATAAATTATTGTTATAATTATAATACTTGTTAATACTATGGTGTAAATTGGTTTTAATAAAGGACTCCAGTTGAAGTTTAAAGCCTGATTATAAAAATTATTGGTTGAGGTTGATTCTATCGATTTATTAAGCCTATTGTATGCACTTAATGTATCAATTTCAGTATGACTAAAATCAATTTCATTATATGAAAGGTTGTTTTTTTGCATAATACTATCAATATGCAAATCGTTGTTGTGATTTTTTGATTTAAATATGTTTTGTAATTTCTTCATTTGATTGTATAACGTTTCTAAAATTTTAAACCCCCATTAAAGTATTTCTTTATATGGATTTAGGTATTCGCGCAATTTTTTATATGCGTTACCCATTTGGTTTTCAACCGTCTTTTGTGATATTTTTAAATATGATGCAATTTCATCATAGCTCAAACCATCTTGTTTTGCTAAACGAAATACTTCTTTTGTTTTTTCAGGTAATTTATCAATTGCACTTTCTATTATCGCTTGGGATCTTAATTTATCTTCATTCTGCAATTCATTCTGCGAAGTTTCTTGAAAATAAATTAATGAATCCTGGTATTTTTTTCGGGTGCTTTCTTTCCGTATTTCATCAATCACTTGATTATGAGTAAAGCTAAATAGAATTTTCCCCACAGGAACATCAATTGGAAGAAGTGATGGGTTTTTCCAGATTTTTATAAAGGTTTGTTGAACAGAATCTTCGGCAATGAAATTGTTTTTACAAAGATTTAAAGCATATCTTATTAAGGGATTATAGTATTTAAAGAACAGTGAATCAAAGGCTTGTTTGTTTCCTTCTTTAATTTTTGATACAAGTAAATGATCCAATTTTTCAGGCATTAAGAAGATATTTTACCTTAGTAACGTTTGGTTTTGATTTTACCCCTATAAAAAAAGTGTTTTAATTAAAAGTCAATCCAACTTGTGAATAAATTTCTTTCAGAATTTCTTCTTCATTTTGCCAGCACAGATCTAAAGCGGCTTTATCTGTGTTTTCTTTCCACTTTTGGTAGCGGTTTTTAAGTTCGAATATTTCGTTAATTTTTTTTGCTAATGCCTCTGGATCCTGATGATTATATACAGTACCAATATCATATTTTTTGACAATTTTTTGCATCTCTGGGAATGGTGAAATCAGAACAGGAACACGCGCTTGAATATAATCGAAAAGCTTATTTGGAAGTGCATAATAGTAATTTAAACCTATATTTTCTTCAAGTGCTATTCCAAGATCTGCTTTACATGTTTCTTCAAAAAGATCTTCAAAAGGTATTCTTCCGTGCAATTCGACCTTACTGTCTAATCCTCTTTGTGCAATTCTTTGTTTTAGGATATCAATAATATCACCATGGCCTATAATTCTGAAAGTAGCATTATCGACAAATTGCATAGCATCAATCATTTGTTCAAGCCCACGACCGACATTTAGAGAACCTTGGTAGAGAATAATTCGTTTATCGTTTTCCTTAATTCTATCGGTAATAATATTCGATATACAATATGGAACATTGCGTATAACTCGCATCGAAATCCCGTATTTATTGTTGTATGTTTCAGCAATAGATTCGGAAACGGTATATGAATATTTTATTCTGGGAAGAAAAAGTCTTTCAATTATTTGCCACGTAATTTTTGGGAGCTTACGGCTTATAAGTTCAGGCACCTCAGTAAAATACTCATGACTATCATATACTATTTTTTTTCGTTTGATAAATGCAGGTAAAAAGCATCCTGGTAAAGTATCAAGGTCATTGGCTACAACAATATCAAACCTATGAAATAGCAGAAAAAGGAATAAACGAATATTAAAAAACTTATAAAAGAAGAATCCTTTTTTAAAGATCATATTAAATCGTATAGTAGAATATTGACGATCGTTAAGAGGTGTTTGATCAGTGTTTATTCGACCAATTATTGTAACCTTGGCACCTGATTTTAACAATGAACAGGCAATCTTATGTACCCGGTTATCTGTTACAAGGTCGTTAGTTACAGCAAGATATATTCTTTTTTTGTTTTTCATTCTGGTTTATATAATTCGGATTACCAATTTTAACTTTTCAATCAGTATCTTTGAATGATAAAACTATAAAAATATGATTGAAATCAAAGAAAATTTTTCTTTAAAAAAATATAATACTTTTAGTTTTGATGTTAAATGTTCCTATTTCTCAACTTTTTCGAAAGTTGATGAATTAAAAGAACTTATAATAATACATATAAACAATAAATACCCCTTAATGGTTTTGGGTGGAGGAAGTAATATTCTTTTTACTACAGATTTTGAGGGATTGATTATCCAGTCGATAATAAAGGGTGTGGAAATAATTTCTGAAACTAACGAATACGTTGATGTTCGTGTTGGATCAGGTGAAAATTGGGATGAGTTTGTTGGTTATTGCGTTCAACATGATTGGTCTGGAATAGAAAATTTGTCATTAATTCCCGGATTTGTTGGTACTTGCCCGATACAGAATATTGGAGCATATGGCGTTGAGGTAAAGGATACAATTACGAAAGTTGAAACTATTGAAATAGATTCATTAAATGACTTTGTGTTCTCGAATGCTGAATGCAATTTTGGTTATCGCGATAGTATTTTTAAAAAAGAATTGAAAGGGAAACATGTAATTACCTATGTTTATTTCAGGTTGAAGAAAAAAAGTGAGTTTGTTCTAAATTATGGAAATCTGAATGAAGAATTGCAGAAATATAATTTGATTAATCTGAAGAATATCCGACAGGCAGTAATCGATATCCGAAATTCGAAATTGCCTAAACCCGAAGATTTTGGTAATGCTGGTAGTTTCTTTAAAAACCCAGAAGTGAAAGCTGTAAAATTTGATGAATTAAAAAGGAATTATCCGACTATACCGTCTTATCCGCAGGGCAATAGTAGGGTGAAAGTTCCAGCAGGTTGGCTTATTGAACAAGCCGGTTGGAAAGGCAAAAATATTGGAAATGCAGGTGTTCATAGCAAACAAGCATTGGTATTAATCAATCTTGGGAATGCAACAGGAAACGAGGTTCTTAATTTGGCAAAAGAGATTCAGAATTCAGTGAATCAGAAATTTGGGATTCAGTTGGAAATGGAAGTGAATGTAGTTTAAAGTTTAAAGTTCAAAGTTCAAACACATATACCCTATACCCTATACCCTATACCCTATACCCTATACCCTATACCCTATAACCCAAACCCTTATAATTCTAATACCCATTAAAACTCACTACATCATTTAATGGTTTTCGTCGTTTTTCGCGGGTTTCTTTTGCAGGGTAACCGATAGTTATAATTAAAGGTACACGTTTTGATTTAGGAATATTTAGTAGTTTTTTAACTTTTGTTTCATCAAACCAACCAATCATGCAAGTTCCTAATTCTTCAGTAGTGGCTTGTAAACAAATATGTTCTGCTGCAATACCAATATCAATAAGTGGAAATGTTTTATTTTTAATTAAGCTTCCGGCGCTTGATGTAAAATTGGCCTTTTCTTCAACAATCACAATATGTACAGGTGCTTGCTTCGTAAAATGATTCATTCCTAATAGTTTACTCGAGGTGCAATCGGCAATCTTATTTTTTAATTCCGAATTATCAACCACAATAAATTTCCAGGGTTGCGCATTGCATGCTGATGGTGCAATTCGGGCGGCTTCTAGAATTCTGTCAAGTTTCTCTTTTTCAATTGGTGTTGTGTGATATGCTCTGTCGCTTTGTCTTCGACTAATTATATTTAAAAAATCGCTTCCGGTTATCATTTTAGTTCTCAGTTTTAGCAATTACAGCAAGTTCATTAGATTCAAAAAAAAGTTTATCCATAGGCATGTTGGCAATTTGAATCATGGCTTTTGCTACTATTGTTGAATGAATAGCTTTGTATTTATTAAGTTTACCAATTAGTAGGTAATTTATTGGAATCATAAATAGTTTACCAATTAATTCACCAAAGCGAAATTCTTTTCTTGAACCGAGCAGCATGGATGGACGAACAAATGCTAGCTGTTCGAAATCAATTTCTTGAATATGTAATTCCATTAAACCCTTGGCTCGAAGATAATAATTTGAGCTGTTTGCATTTGCCCCGATTGAGGAAATTACCACATATGTACCAACGTCATTGGTGGAACATATTTTAGCTATTTTAACTGGAAGGTCATGGTCTATGATAAAAAATTTTTCTTTTGAACCTGCTTTTCTTAAAGTTGTTCCAAGGCAACAAAAAGCATCGTGTCCTTTAAACTCATGAATGTATTCTTCTATTTTATCATAATCAATCTGAATTTCAACTATTTTGCTATTGGTGTAATGTTGTTTTTTTCGATTAAAAACCTTTACTTTTTCATAAATATCATTCTCAGCTAACTTATTTACCAGATCGCTACCAACCAACCCTGTGGCTCCAAAAACCAATGCTGTTTTTTGCATAAATCCTCCATTTTAACTGCAAGGTAATACAATTTAAAATGATTTAGAAAGGATGTTGATAATTTTAGTGACAACCGCAGCTGTTGCAAATATCTGTTCTATTTTCTACTTCACGTCGACAAATTACTTCTTCATGCTTGGCACATGACAAGCCTAGTTTAGCCATATCTTTGTTTTTTCCTACTGAGGTTTGAGGGAATTTTTTATTCCTGAAAAATATGTTAAAACCAATTGCTATAAAAGCAATTGAAAGAATTACAATAACTAAAATGATGACTTTAATAAACATTAATTTATTTCTATTGTTATAACATTCGGTTGCAAAGATATAGATTTTTCATAAATGGATAAGATTATATTATGATTAATGGGCTAAAGTACGAAAGTAGAGATGTTATAATAACCCCATGCTTAAGCATGGGGTTATTATAACATATAACAAAAAGGACTTTAGTCCTTTTTAAAAGTAAACGCTATCTTTTAGTAATACTAACTAATATCTTTGCTAAGTTTTTTGTAAATTGGATAATTTGAAAAAGTAAAATATAATAACATGAGTGCAAAATCATCTGAAAAAATTGAGAAGACAGAAAAAAACTCTTTAGATAAAAAAGAGGTTTTAAATGATTATAAAATAGCTAATTTAAGTCGTCAGATCAGTTTAATGGGGCGTAAAGAAGTTTTAACAGGAAAAGCCAAATTTGGGATTTTTGGTGATGGCAAAGAAATCGCACAGATTGCCTTAGCCAAGAATTTCAAAGATGGAGATTGGCGTTCGGGTTATTATCGCGATCAAACATTTATGATGGCAGCAGATTTGTTTAGTGCCGAAGAGTTTTTTGCTCAGCTTTACGGGCAAACTGATGTTGCCTTAAATCCCGGAAATGGTGGTCGATCATTCAATAATCACTTTTCTACACGAAGTTTAAACCCTGATGGATCGTGGAAAGATTTAACCAAACAAAAAAATTCATCATCCGATATTTCGCCAACAGCTGGGCAAATGGCTCGTTGGGTTGGTTTGGCATATGCATCGAAATTATTCAGGAATAACAAAGAATTGCATCAGTTTAAAACATTATCAAATAAAGGAAACGAGGTTGCTTTTGGAACTATTGGTGACGCAAGTACATCCGAAGGTCAGTTTTGGGAAGCTATGAACGCTGTTGGTGTGTTGCAGGTTCCTGCTGTAATTGCAGTTTGGGATGATGGTTACGGAATATCTGTTCCTAAAAAATATCAAACTACCAAAGAAAGCATATCAGAGTTACTTAAGGGTTTTGAAAGAACGAAAGACAAACCTGGAATTGTAATCTTTAAAGGAAAAGGATGGGATTATCCCGGATTAATAAAGTTATTTAAGGAAGGTGTTGATATTGCACGTAAAGATCATGTTCCTGTAGTTTTTCATATTGATGAAATCACTCAGCCTCAGGGTCATTCAACATCGGGTTCGCACGAAAGATACAAATCTGAAGATAGGCTTAAGTTTGAGGTAGAATTTGATGGCCTCAGAAAAATGAAAGAGTGGATACTAAAAGAAAAAATTGCCACCGAAAAAGAACTTGATGTAATTGAGAAACAAGCTGAAGAAGAAGCTAAAGAAGCTAAGCGCGTTGCATGGCATAAGTTTACCGAGCCTGTTAAAATTGAACGTGACAAATTAATCGAGATTATTGACAATCGTTCGTGCATGTGTAAGCGCGAAGGGTATGATAAGGTTGGAACAATTACCAATGAACTTAAAAAAATTATTACCCCAATACGAAAAGATAATTTTAGTGCAGCGAAAAAAATTCTAAGACATGTTTGTACCGATTGCAATATAAGAGGTAAACTTCAAAAGGATTTATCGGACTGGCTGGAACGCAACTACGAGGATAATCACAAGCGATATAATACCTATCTTCATAATGAGTCGGAGCGATCTGCAATGAATGTGAAAGAGGTTAAACCAATTTTTAAACCCGATTCTCCTGAAGTAGCCGGAAGAGAAATTCTTCGAGATAATTACGATCATTTATTTGCTAAATATCCAAAATTAGTGGTCTTTGGTGAGGATGCTGGATATATTGGTGGTGTAAACCAAAGCCTTGAAGGAATGCAGAAAAAGTACGGAGAACTCAGAGTTACCGATACTGGAATCAGAGAGCAAACGATTTTGGGCCAAGGTTTAGGAATGGCTTTGCGAGGATTACGACCAATTGCTGAAATTCAGTATTTCGATTACTTATTGTATGCTTTGCAAACTATGAGCGACGACTTGGCAACAACCCATTACCGAACTGCCGGTGGACAAATTGCTCCATTAATCATAAGTACCCGAGGTCATAGATTAGAAGGAATCTGGCACTCTGGATCACCATTGAGTATGGTTATTAACTCGATTCGTGGTGTTTATGTTTGTGTTCCCCGAAATATGACCCAGGCAGCTGGTTTTTATAATACTTTACTCGAAGGGGAGGATCCTGCTTTGGTAATTGAGCCATTAAATGGTTACCGGTTGCGTGAGAAAAGACCTGAAAATATTGGAGAATACAAAATTCCACTTGGTGTTCCTGAGATTTTACATGAAGGAACCGATGTTACATTAGTAACGTACGGATCGTGTGTACGAATTGCTCAGGATGCGATTGAACAGCTAAAGGAATTTAATATCTCTGTTGAGTTAATTGATGTTCAGACATTACTTCCGTTCGACAAAAAGCATATGATTGCCGATTCGATTAAGAAAACCAACAGGGTTGTATTTTTCGATGAGGATGTTCCGGGTGGTGCAACAGCATTTATGATGCAAAAAGTGATGGAAGAGCAAGGTGCATACTTTCATCTCGATTCTGAACCAAGAACAATAACTGCAAAGGATCATCGTCCTGCGTATGCAAGCGATGGAGATTATTTCTCGAATCCGAATGCCGAAGATGTATTTGAGGCTATTTATGCAATGATGAACGAATCAAATCCGAAGAAATACCCGGAATTGTATTAAGAATGATTATTTTTTAAAAGAGGATGGCCTTTCAAAACGGCTTATAACGGTCAACCCAATTCTTTTAGGCATAATGCAGGTATGACAACCCCAGCAAAAAGTCACTGCGAATGAGTCCTTTAGGACGATTGAAGCAGTCTATAAAGATTGCTTAACTTTGCCTGCCAGCCGGCAGGCTGGTTCGCAATGACCACGAATTAGGTTTTAAGACAGTAATATCTAATATCTTACTGATCTTTACCTAGCTGATAATTAATTGCTTCGTTAATAAACTGAATAAAAGGATGCATTGTTTTAAATGCATCAACGGTTTCTTTCAGATATCCTTTTGATGTAACTACTTTTTCGCTTACAGTTTTTAAAACAGAATAGTGTTTGTATTTAAGAAGATCGATATCAGGAAAATCCTTTGGGAAACCTTTGGGTGGTTGTTTTAACTTATCTTCAACAGATAATTCTTTAAATTGCTTAATAAAATCCTTATTAGTTATTATTTCCTTAAACTGATCGGTATTTTCATAAATTTCGGTTCGTACTGCTTTCAATCTATCAGCTGGAGGCATATAGATTCCACCTGCCAAAAAGCAATTGTCTGGTTCTATATGAAGGTAATATCCAGCATTTCCGGCATTCCTGCCTCCCGGAACTATATATCCACCCATGTTGGTTTTATACGGTGATTTGTCGTTTGAGAAACGAATATCACGGTTTATCCTGAAAATACAATCTTTTGGTTTTACATTTTTTATAGAAGGATCAAACTGAGAAATCTCCATAATTACTAAAGTAATGAATTGCTCAAACTCTTTTTTTGCTATCTGATACCTTTCATTATTTTCGTGGAACCACTCGCGATTATTGTTTTTGCTTAAATCGCGAAGGAATTGAAGCATGTTTTGACTTAACATAAACGGATTATTTTGATATCAAATTTAACCAAATTAAGGCAATGCTTGTTTATCTTTACACCAATAAATTGAATGTAATAAATATCAATTTTTGAATTATTATGAGAACGCAATTGTTAAACAGATTTTTACGATATGTACAGGTTGATACTCAGTCGGATGAAAATTCGGAGAAATACCCGAGTACTGATAAACAATTAATTTTGGCCAAAATGCTGAAGGAGGAGTTGGAATATATTGGAATGACTGATGTTCGAATGGATAAGTATGGCTATGTTACAGCCACGCTGCCCGAAAATACGGATAAAAAAATTCCAGTAATTGGATTTCTGGCTCATTATGATACTGCACCAGATATGAATGGCTCGAATGTAAAACCTCAAGTTTTTGAGAACTATAATGGAGCAGATTTAATAATAAATAAGGATTTAGATATTATTCTTAATATTAAAGATTTTCCTGAGTTAGTTAATTATAAAGGTCAGACTATAATTACTGCAAGTGGTGATACGTTACTTGGTGCAGATGACAAAGCAGGAATAGCTGAAATTATGACAGTTATGGATTATCTTGTGAATCATCCTGAAATTAAACATGGCAAAATCAAAGTAGCTTTTACACCGGATGAGGAAATTGGAAAAGGAGTTGATTATTTCGATGTGCAGCAATTTAAAGCTGATTATGCATATACTGTTGATGGTGGACCAATAGGCGAGCTCGAATATGAAAATTTCAATGCAGCATCAGCCAAAATTAAAATTAGAGGTAGAAATATTCATCCCGGATATGCAAAGGATAAAATGATTAATGCACTATTGATTGCAACCGAAATAAATGAAAAACTGCCAGCCAAACAGCGTCCTGAATTAACTGAGAAATATGAAGGATTTTTTCATATAACCCAAATTAATGGTACGGTGGAAGAAACAGAGGTTCATTATATACTGAGAGATCATGATAAAACAGAATTTGAAAACAAGAAAAAGCTGATTCAGGACATTGTAAATAGTATAAATAAACGATTTGCTCAACCAATAATTCATCTCGAGTTAAAAGATCAGTACTACAATATGCGCGAAAAAATTGAACCTGTGATGCATATTGTGGAACAAGCAAGGCAAGCCATGATTGATGTAGGAGTGAAGCCAGAAATTAAACCAGTTCGCGGAGGAACCGATGGTGCGCGCCTGTCTTATATGGGATTGCCTTGTCCAAATATTTTTACTGGTGGGCATAATTATCATGGTAAATATGAATATGCTGTTCTTGAATCGATGGAGAAATCGGTTGAGGTGATCGTAAGAATTATTGAAAACGCTGCAAAAACGAAGTAAAATATTATAAAAAGATAGTTTTTCGATTAGCTTTTCGTTGGTATGATGTAAAATCTACATATTCTGGTACACTTGAAGATAAACCCTTGGTAGTTTCGCATAGGGCTTTTTTGAATTTGGCATACGAAACAAGAAATCACTGGAAATTTGATTATACCATTAACTGGCAAGGTAAAAAACGAATACCATTTACTGGATCGAACCCGTTGGAGTATCAGTTAAATGAGTTCTCTCCATCATTTTATTTAATTAATGCGCAGATTAGTAAAACATGGAATGAGAAGTTTGAGGTTTACTTAGGCGGAGAAAACTTGTTAGAATATATGCAACCCAATCCAATAATTTCTAATGAAGATCCATTTGGTGCTTATTTTGATAGCTCAATGATTTGGGGACCGGTCATGGGTAGATTAATTTATCTTGGATTAAGATATAGGATAAAATAATTAATAAACAAGCCAGATCAATCAATTCTGTCTTGTTTATTAATACTACTAAATTGTTTTTTCAATTATAAGTAAAATCATATTAAGAATTAAAAAAATATTGATACTTAAAAATCCCAACCTATAATTGATTTGTTCCCTTTTTTTGAAAAGAACGATGTAAAAAACAACAATCAGGATTATATTTAAAAGAACTATTGAGGCAACAGGAAAAGGTGATCTGATAATACCGAAATAAGGGAAAAAAAGTGAAGTAAAAGAGGTGGTAATAATCCAAACAAATATCAATCGCTTAATTTGATCTGTGGAGAACGAATCATACAAATAACCCAATCCTGCTTTTTTATAATCATCGTTATACCTGATTAGAAGTAACCAGAAATGCGGTATTTGCCACATAAAAATAAAAAAGGATATAAAAATCAGAGTTGGATTCAACAGATATCCTCCGGCAGCAGTCCAGCCAATTAAAACAGGAACTACACCAGTCAAAGACCCCGGCACAACAGCAAAAGCAGTTTTCTTTTTCAAATAAGTATATAATCCATTATACCATAATAGGTTGAATAAACCCAACAGTGCAGGCAATGGCCCTGAAGTCATTAATAAAATAAAAAATC
>JAIFLC010000032.1 GCA_020049295.1 Bacteroidota bacterium | reverse complement strand
AGCTCAAACCTGCTTGCATCAAGTCGTAAAAGAATAAATAACAGTATTGTAAATGACCATAAAGACGATCCTCCATAACTAAAAAAAGGTAATGGAATACCAATTACTGGCATTAATCCAATTGTCATTCCGATATTTATGGTTATATGAAAAAAGAGAATCGATAATACACCATAAGCATAAATCCTACTAAACATTGATTTTTGCCTTTCAGCAATAATGATTAATCTGAATAATAATAACATAAATAAAACAACAACAATAAAAGTACCGACAAATCCCCATTCTTCTCCTATAGTACAAAAAATAAAATCAGTACTTTGTTCGGGCACAAAATCAAACTTAGTTTGTGTACCACTTAAAAAACCTTTACCCCAAAAACCACCTGAACCAATCGCTATTTTTGACTGGTTGACATTATAGCCTATTCCAAGAGGATCTGATTCTATTCCTAATAATGTGTTTATTCTTTTTTGCTGATGTGGTTCTAGAATATGATGAAAAAAATAATCGACAGAAAACGTAAATACTATAGAGCCAAAAAGGAATAATATTAAAACAAATTCCCGTTTAATTTTATTTTTGAACGCAAGGTAAATATATATTATTGAAGAAACTCCTACTACGACTAATTCAATAAGGTACTTTGGAAAATCAAGATCAAGAAAATAGTTGAAGCTTTGAAATAAACCTGTAAAAACAATAAATATGGATAGCGCAATTACGAAGCTTTTGGTTCTTTTATTTATAAAATAGAAGAAAAGTAAAGCCACCAACATAGAAATGATAATAATAATTAGCTTATCAATAACAAGAGCCAGAACAAACAGAACTAAAATAAAAAATCCAAATAATAAAATACTTTCTGATAATCCTTCGCGATAAAGCACAAATATAAAAGCGGCATAAACAAGAGCAGATCCTGTATCATTCTGAATAAGTATTAATAAAGCTGGCACAAAAATTAACAACGCTATTTTCCAATATGATTTAAATGCATTAATCTGTACATTAAAAGAACTTAAAAACCTAGCTAATGCAAGGGCCGTGGCTATTTTCGCAAATTCGGATGGTTGAATACGTAATCCTCCTATTTCGAACCATGATCGTGCACCGTTAACTTCTTTTCCAAAAACAAGTACTGCAATTAAAAGAAAGATAAGAAAGCCATAAATAAAATAGGCAAAAAAAGAATAAAAATGAACATCAATAGTAAAGATGATAATTACAATGGCTACAGCAGCTAGAATCCAAATCAGTTGCTTGCCATATCGTTGAGTAAAATCAAAAATACTTTGATGCTCCTCATTATAAACAGCTGCATAAATATTAACCCAGCCTATTAAAACAAGCAGAAAATAAAGACCAACAGTTGTCCAATCGAGCTCACTCCAAATATTTACTTTTTGTCTCATTTTTAATGGTTATATGAGCATTTAAAATATAGTTCTCGTAATATGGGTCTGAAATTGAATCGTTCAAATATTTTTCAATCATTAGTTTTGCTAATGGAGCAGCCCATGTTCCTCCAAATCCCCCGTTTTCGATATATACAGCAACTGCAATTTTAGGGTCATCTTTTGGAGCAAATGCAATAAAAATCGAATGATCTTCGCCATGCGGATTTTGAGCTGTTCCCGTTTTTCCACAAACAATTGTACCGGGAATTCTTGCTCTCCATGCAGTACTTCCTGTTGCAAAATCACCATTAACAGCTAATTCCATTCCTCTAATTACAGGTTCAAAATATACCGAATCAATAGAAGTATATTGTTTTTCTGTAAATCTTGAATCCAGTTTAAAATCACCTTCGATCTCTTTTACGGCATGAGGAATAATGTAATAGCCCCTATTTGCAATAGCAGCTGTCATATTTGCCATTTGTAGTGGTGTAGTGCCCAATTCACCTTGACCAATAGCAAGAGAAATAACATTTAATGATTTCCAATTTTGTGTTTTATGCATTCTATCGTAAAATTCTTTGGGTGGGATAAGTCCAGCAAGTTCGTTACCAAAATCGCTGTTAAGAACCTTACCAAATCCAAACGACAATACTTGTTTACGCCAGCTTTCATAAGCATCGCGAACGGTGGTATATTTTGGATTATCTAAAATATTTCTAAAAACATTGCAGTAGTATGTATTGCATGAATTTTGAATAGATTCGATTAGATTCAATGGAGAATTATGATTATGACAGCCAACTCTTAACCGTCCTGCCACATAACCTCCATGACAACTATAATTTGTATATGGAAATAAAATTTTCTCCTGTTGACCTATTAATGCATTTATAACCTTAAATGTAGATCCGGGAGGATATTGTGCCATTATAGCCCTATTAAACAATGGCTTAAGCGAATCATTCATTAAGAGACTATAGTTTTTGGTACGTACTCTACCTACTAATAAATCAGGGTCATATCCCGGGGTTGAAATTAGTGCTAAGATTTCTCCAGTAGCTGGTTCTATTGCAACAATACTTCCGGTAAGGTTTTGCATTAGATTTTCTCCATATGCCTGTAAATCGGAATCAATAGTAGAAATTACATTTGAACCCACTTCTGCCTGAACATCAAATTGACCTTCATTATATGGACCTTTAATCCGATTATGAACATCAACCATAAAAATGCTTACTCCTTTTTTACCACGCAGATAATCTTCGTAGGTCTGCTCAATACCGCTAATTCCTATATAATCTCCTTGCTTGTAGTATGGATTAGATTCAATTATTTTATCATTTACCTCACCAACATATCCCAAAATATGGGGGGCATGAGGTGAGGCATATTTTCTGACAGTTCTAGGTTGAACAAAAAATCCCGGGAACTTATATAGCTTTTCTTGCAAATTAGCATAGGTAATAGAAGAAATCTGCTTTAGAAATATGGATGGCTTGTATAATGAGTATTGTCTTGCTTTTAAAAGATTTTCATCGATATATGCTTTGTCAATTTCCAGTATCGAACAAAACTCAATTGTATCGAAGGGACTAACCTGTTTTGGATTAACCATGATATCATATGCAGCCTCATTGTAAACAAGAAGGATTCCATTTCTGTCGAAAACTAATCCTCTGGCAGGAAACTGAGTTTCATAACGCAAAACATTATTACTTGCAGTTAATTTATAGGTACTATCAACAACCTGAATAATAAATAAACGAATAATATAAATAGCCCCTATAAGGCCAATAATTAATCGAATAATATTCTTTCTTCCTGCAAATGAATCCACGTTATACTATAAATTATCTCCAACCTATCTACTTAATTTATTGCGATAGAAATACTGACTTATAAAAATTATTAATAAGCTTAAAACCGAACTAAGAATAATCCTTAATAGAGTTATAAAAAAATCAGAGAAACGAAATACTTCGATATAAAAAAGAATTAGATGATGTGCAAAAACTAAAATAGTTGAATATTGGATAAACCAACTTATTCCATAAAAACTCACTGTTGGAGAGGTCTCTGACTCATATCCATCGCGGGGCGATATAATTTTTAAAACGAAAGGTCTCAGAAATGCAATAAAAACTGAAGCTGAGCTATGCATTCCCAATGTATTTGTAAATAAATCGATAGAAAAACCTAATAAAAAACCAAGTATCAACAATAGCCACTTCGGAGTATTAAAAGGTAAAATAAGTATAAAAAGAATATAGACATAAGGATTAATAAATCCTCCCAATTGAATATTATTTAAGATTAACACTTGAAGCAGTACAAGTAGGAAAAAGCTTAATATGTATCGGGGAATTTGTTTTATCATAACTCTACTAGATTTTCTTCGAGATCTAATTTTTCTTCTCTTAATAAATTTTCGACTACGTAAACATGATACAACCTTTTAAAATCGACAGATAATAACACTTTAATTTTATAAAAGCTTCCTGACTTTTCTTCAAAATCACTGATAGTCCCTATCATTAATCCTTCGGGGTAAATAGATGAAAATCCGCTTGTAACGATTGTATCTCCTAATTGAATATCAGCATGTAATGGTATTTCATTCAGAATAACAGATCGGTAATTTAATCCATCCCATGACAATGACCCATAATACTGATTCTTTTTTAATTTAGCACTTATTTTATAATCGAGATTAAGCATTGAAATTACTGTTGAGTAGTTTTTTGAAACCCCTTTTATTATACCTACTACACCATCTTGTGAAATCACAGCCATTTCGGGTTTAATTCCATGAGAATACCCTCTGTTCAAAGTCAAGTAATTATGTCTGTTATTTACAGAGTTATTAATAATCTGCGCTGGAACATATGTATATTGTTGATTATGTATAGTATCGCTAATTATTTCGACCGATGAGCTTTCAATTTTGTACTTCGATTCTAAAATACTCATTAGTCGGGTATTTTCCTCTGCCAACTTTCTATTTTGCTCGGCTAGCGAAAAATACTGTTTTAGGTTAGCAGTTCGTGCGTAATATCTTCCTGAAATCTGCCTCGAAAAATTTACCAGAGATGCTTGTTGAAAATTATTATTATTAACTAACAAGATCAATGAAAAGACTTCGATTATAACGAATAAAATTAAAAAGTGAATCCGTAACAGAAAATCAAGTAAGTTTCTCATAAACTATTCTCTCAACAAAAATTTGAATCTATCGCATTAAGAAAGTAAACTTATCTACATTTTTTAATGCAATACCTGTTCCGCGTGCAACGGCATGTAATGGATCTTCGGCAACCTTAAACTGTATACCTATTTTATCGGTCAATCGTTTATCTAATCCTCGCATTAATGCACCGCCTCCAGCAAGAAAAATTCCATCATTAACAATGTCGGCATAAAGTTCTGGAGGAGTTTGTTCCAACACACCAAGAATAGCTGTTTCAACTTTTGAAATTGATTTATCCAAACAATGAGCAATTTCCTGATAAGAAATAGGAATTTCGACTGGCATTGCTGTCATAATATTGGGACCACGAACCACGTAATCTTCTGGTGGTGAATCCAGCTCAGGCAAACATGAGCCTACATTTATTTTAATATCCTCGGCTGTACGTTCGCCAATTTTAATATTATGTTGATGACGCATGTAAGCTTGAATATCGGATGTAAAAGCATCACCTGCAATACGTATCGATTTGTTGCATACGATACCACCCAGTGCAATAACAGCAACCTCGGTAGTTCCGCCACCAATATCAACAACCATACTTCCTTTAGGTTCTTCTACATCAATACCCATTCCAATTGCCGCTGCCATTGGTTCATAAATCATATATACATCGCGGCCTCCAGCATGTTCAGATGAGTCGCGAACAGCTCTCATCTCAACCTCGGTACTGCCTGAAGGAATACAAACAACCATGCGCAATGAAGGAGCAAACAATTGTGGCTTATTATTAATCATCTTAATCATACCACGTATCATTTGTTCAGCTGCGTTAAAATCGGCAATAACTCCATCTCTCAATGGTCTAATTGTACGGATATTAACGTGTGTTTTACCATGCATCTGACGTGCTTTGTTACCTATAGCAATTAGCTTTCCTGTTAACTGATCAACAGCAACAATCGATGGCTCATCAACTACAATCTTATCATTACAAATGATAATTGTATTTGCTGTACCCAAATCAATAGCGAGCTCTTGTGTAAAAAATGAAAACAATCCCATTATATTATATTTATTAAATTTTTAATGTTTAAAATGCCTTGTACCTGTAAATACCATTCCTATATTATGATTATTACAAAAATCTATCGATTCCTGATCTTTTACTGAACCCCCGGGTTGAATTACTGATTTTATACCTGCCTGGTATGCAATTTCAACTGAGTCGGCAAAGGGGAAAAAAGCATCTGAGGCCATTACTGCTCCGTTTAAGTCGAACTTAAAACTATTGGCTTTAGTAATTGCTTGCTTTAATGCATCTACTCTTGATGTTTGACCCACTCCACTTGCACAAAGCTGCTTATTCTTTACCAACACAATGGTATTTGATTTTGAATGTTTAACAACTTTATTAGCAAAAATCATATCTTCTATTTCCTTCAGCAATGGCTCTACTTTTGTAACCACAGTCATATCTTTAGCTGATTCAATCTTTACATCCCTGTCTTGAACCAAAACTCCATTAAGCAAAGATCTAAACTGAACTACTGGAAATTCTTTTTGTTTTTGTATAAGGATAATCCTGTTCTTTTTCTCCTTAAGAATTTTAAGAGCTTCTTCCTGATATGAAGGGGCAATAATTACTTCAAAAAAGATTTTATTTATTTCAATAGCTGAATCTTTATCAATTTCTTTATTGGTAATTAGTATTCCTCCAAAAGCAGAAACAGGATCTCCTGCAAGTGCTGCATTCCATGCTTCAACAAGAATAGGTCGAGAGGCAATTCCGCATGCATTGTTATGCTTTAATATGGTAAAAGTAACCTCATCAAAATCAGATATTAGCTGAACAGCAGCTTCGATATCTAATAGATTGTTATACGAAATTTGCTTTCCATGTAATTGATTAAAAACAGCATTCAAATCTCCATAAAAAAATCCTTTTTGATGTGGATTTTCGCCATACCTTAATTCTTCTCCATTTTGAATACTTTGCTTAAAGGCGGGCACCGAAAAATCTTTATTAAAATACTTGAAAATTGCTGTATCGTAATGCGATGAAACATTAAACGCTTCAACAGCAAATTGTTTTCTTTCTGCGAGGCTTGATAAACCTTTGTGCATTTCAAGCAAATCAATTAATTTTTGGTATTGGTTTTTTGATGAAATTATTAATGTGTGCTCAAAATTTTTGGCTGCGGCTCGAATTAAAGAAATTCCTCCAATATCAATTTTCTCTATTATTTCCTGATCTGTAGCACCTGATGCAACAGTTGATTCGAAAGGATATAAATCGACAATTACCAGATCGATCTTGGGAATATCATATTGTTTCATTTCAGACAAATCGGAAGGGTTTTCCCGTCTGGCAAGAATTCCTCCAAAAATCTTGGGATGCAATGTTTTTACACGACCACCTAGTATGGATGGATATTGTGTAACATCCTCTACCGCTGTTACTGAAACACCTAACTTTTCAATAAAACTTTTAGTTCCACCTGTAGAAAATATTTTAACATCTAGTAACTTGAGTTTTTCAATAACTGGCTCCAAATTGCTTTTATCATAAACAGAGATTAAGGCTGATTGTATCTGTTTAGTATTGCTCATTTATCTTTTTATATTGATTGTTTAATAAATCCAACTATCACACGCATTAAATTAATCAAAAATCTACTTGTAAATGATTAATATCTTACTTAGAAAATGCATATTTAAATAATTGTTCGAAAATATAAATAATACAGCAAAAAAAAAACTTAGGATGTGTATATTTGTTTAAAATATTATCAACTGATATCATGTTAATTCTTAATCTTATAAAGGAGAGTTTTGTATTTGCCTTTAATGCGTTGAAGGTAAATCGTTTACGAACATTGCTTACTCTACTTGGAATCACAATTGGCATATTTGCCATTATTTCGGTATTTACGGTTTTAGATGCACTTGAAAGTACAATAAGAAATAGTTTTTCTTCATTAGGCGATGATATCGTTTATGTTCAAAAATGGCCATGGACACCTCCTCCTGGAGAAGAATATGCCTGGTGGGAATATCTGAAAAGACCTCTCCCAAGTATTAAAGAATATGAGCAAATTAAAAAACATTCTGATAAATCATTAGCTGCAAATTTTGCAGTGTCAACACTCCGAAATGTTAAATACAGAAATAAAACAGTCGAAAATGTTGTTATTTGGGCTAATTCTCACGAATTCGAAAATATAAGAACCTTTGAACTAGAATCTGGAAGATATTTTACTCCTTTTGAATCAAATGCAGGTAAGAATATTTGCCTTATTGGGCATGAAGTTACTAAAAATCTCTTTGAAGGAATTGACCCTATAGGGAAAGAAATAAAAATTCAGGGACGAAAAGTTACCATAATTGGTGTTGTTAGAAAAGAAGGCAAAGATATACTCGGAAGTGGAGGATCACTAGATGAAATGGTTATTTTACCTGTAAATTATGCAAAAAACATACTTGACATAAAAAGCGATAATGTAAACCCTATGATTATGGTTAAAGGAAAACCGGGTGTTGCTATTAATGAGCTTAAAGACGAAATTAGAAATATAATCAGATCAACAAGGACGTTAAATCCGAAACAAAAAGACAATTTTGCATTGAATCAGGCGAGTTTACTTACATCTTCACTCGATCAGATATTTGCAGTAATTAATTTTGCTGGTTGGCTAATTGGGGGTTTCTCTATTTTAGTAGGAGGATTTGGAATAGCAAATATCATGTTTGTTTCCGTAAAAGAACGCACAAATATTATCGGCATTCAAAAGGCTTTAGGAGCAAAACGATTTTTCATTTTGTTTCAATTTCTTTTTGAGTCAGTTATGTTATCTCTTGTTGGTGGAGCAATAGGATTAATTCTTATATATTTCGGCAGCTTATATGCAAATACACAAATGGAATTTAAAATCACGCTTACACTAAGCAATATTATTCTTGGACTTGGAATTTCGGCAATAATAGGTATTATTTCAGGATTTGCTCCTGCTCGGGCTGCGGCAAACCTAAATCCAGTAGAAGCGATAAATACTACATTTTAGTTTGTATGTTAAAATCATGTTAAAAATATCTCAACAATCGATTATTAAAAGTTGATTTGTATATTTGCATGGAATTTTAAATTATTAACCCATTAAAAATCATAAACCTATGTTAAAAAAACTAGTTGGAGTTTTAGCTATTGTAGCAATCCTTTATTCATGCGGTACAAAACAAAAAGAAACTGAATGCAATACTAAAAAGATTTCTGTTCAAGCGTTAATGGATAGTATCGATAACTACATCGAAAAAGATGTTCTAGTATGTGGAACAGTAAGTCATGTTTGTTCACACGGTGGTAAACGGATGTTTCTTATCGCTGAAAACCCAGATGTTGCAATTAAAGTAACTCCAAATGAAGAAATTGGTGTTTTTAGCAAAGAACTTGAAGGAAGCATGGTTCATGTTTATGGAAAGGTGAAAGAACTAAGAATTGATGATACTTATATAACCGAAATGGAGAAAGAAATGATGGAAGGTGTTGAGAATGAAGCAGCCCACACCCATGATGGAAACCACGATGGCGAGCATAAAGCAGAACTTGACAGTACCCAAATTGAAAAAATAGCTCAAATGCGACAAGAAGTTGTTGAATCGGGTAAAGGATATATTTCGCAATACTGGATTGAAGCAACTAAGGTTGAAGCAACAGAATGTGCAGCAAAATCAGATTCTGAACATAAATGTACTGAACACAAAGAAGATACAACAATTGTAGCTGAAAAATAATTTTCAATATTTAATCAGGGTCCGAAGAATAAAAAGTTTTTCGGACTTTTTTATTCAATCCCAATGAAAATTCGAAAACTTAATAGAGACCTTCACCGAGATTTAGGTTATATCTTTTTTGCAATGACCGTTATTTATGGATTATCAGGAATAGCCTTAAATCATATCGATGACTGGAATCCAAATTACATTATCCGAACAAAGGAGATAAAAACAGATGTTTCGGCAACGACTTTTAAAGATATTTCTCGCGAAAATATTGTGGGTTTATTAAAAAAAATAGCACCTGATGAAAAATATAAAAACCACTATTTCCCAAGTGAAGATATTCTTAAGATTTTTATTAAAGACGGAAGCATTGAATTAGATACCCAATCTGGATCAGGTGTTGTTGAAACATCAAAGCGAAGACCGATATTTCATCAGGTAAACTACTTACATTATAATCCGCGTAAATGGTGGACAATTTTTTCTGACATTTTTGCCGGATCATTAATTTTACTTGCTTTAACTGGATTATTTGTACTCAAGGGTAAGAATGGAATAACTGGCCGTGGAGCCTGGTTAACCTCAGCCGGAATAATTATTCCATTAATTTTTCTGTTACTTTATTATTGGAATGTTTTTAAGTAAAAATTGTAAAGAATAGCCTTCCAATCATAAGATATAAGAATAATCCCATAATATCATTAACTGTAGTAATAAATGGTCCGGTAGCTAAAGCAGGATCAATTTTGAAACGTTCTAAAAGCATTGGCACAAATGTTCCGAACAAAGAGGCAAAAATAATTACTGAAAACAAAGCAGTGCTAACAGTAATCGTTAAAGCAAAACTATCGCTGAAAAAGAAATTATACGCAAAAATAACTGTCGATAGAATTACACCATTGAGACTTGCAACAAAAAGCTCTTTTGAAAGTTTTCTGCCAAGGCTTTCAAAACCCAAAGAATTAGTAGCAAGGGCTTGAACAATTATTGACGAAGATTGTACGCCAACATTTCCACCCATAGCCGCAATAAGAGGAATAAAAAACGCCATTTGTGGATAAAGGCCCAAATCATTTTCGTAATTTCCAATTACTAATGCGCCAATAATACCGCCAAACAAACCAATAAATAGCCAGGGAATTCTTGCACGGGTAAGCAACCATGCGCTATCGCTATGTTCAACATCTTCGGTAATACCAGATGCCAATTGATAATCGCGTTCTGCCTCTTCGCGCATAACATCAACAACATCGTCAATGGTTATCCTACCCACAAGTCGTCCTATGGCATCAACAACAGGTAATGCAACCAGATCATATTTTTCCATAATATTGGCAACTTCTTCCGATTTTGTGTCAGTCTTTACTGAAATGATATCCTTATTTAAAATGCTTTTTATGCTTGCATTTGTGGATGCTAAAAGCATTCTTTTTAATGAAAGAGTTCCTTTTAAAACATTATTATCATCAACCACATATACATAATAAACTTCATCTACCTCAGCTGCTTGTCGCCGCATTTCTTTAAGGCAAGTGGGCATAGTCCAGTTTTCGTTCACCGTAATAAGCTCCTTGGCCATTAAACCACCGGCAGTATCCTCATCATAATTTAAAAGATCGACAATATCTCCGGCTTGCTCAAGATCCTGAATATAAGAAATAACCTCTTCTTGCTTTTCTTCTGATAAATCGCCAATAATATCGGCAGCATCATCAGAATCCATGTTATCAATTAACTGTTTTGCAATCTCTTCACTAGGCAGGGCATCAAGAAATCGTTCACGATCATCATCTTCGAGTTCAATAAAAACATCAGCTGCTTTTTCATCATCAAGTAAATCGTGCAAGAATTTCGTTTCTTCAATCTCGAGTTCATCATAAATTTCAGCAATGTCGGCAGGGTGCAAATCGTTAACCATATCGAAAGCTGCAGCTTCTTCTTTTTTGTCAATGTGAATTCGGAGTTTCTCCAAAAATTCACGTGTTAATTCAAATTGCATTGCCATATTTTCCGAATTGAAGATTAAATATTCTGTTCTATCAAATTGGTGAGAAATATAAACTCATCAACACTTAATTGCTCGGGTCGTTTATTATATATTTCATGATCTGTAGGCAAATTTACTAAAATACTTTTTAATGAGTTACGCAACGTTTTTCTTCGTTGATTAAACCCGAGCTTTACAACTTTAAAGAAGAATTCCTCATTACATCCCAGAGCTTTTCTGCTATTTCTTTTTAGATGGATAACCGCTGAATTTACTTTTGGTGGTGGATCAAATACTTTTGGACCAACAGTAAAAAGGTATTCAATATTATAAAAAGCCTGTAAAAAAACACTCAATATGCCATAGGTTTTGTTTCCATGTGATGATTTAATTCTATCGGCGACCTCTTTCTGAATCATGCAAACAACATCCAAAACCAGATCGCGATTTTCGAGTACTTTAAAAAATATCTGGCTCGAAATATTGTATGGGAAATTACCAATAATAGTTAATGGTTCGGTAAAAAAATCACGAATATTGATCTTAAGAAAATCTGCCAACATTAATCGATTCTCAAGTTGAGGGAAATTGATTTTAAGAAATTCAAATGCTTCCGTATCAACCTCGATAGCATGTACAACAAATTTTTGGTCGGCAAGCAAAACGGAAGTAAGCACTCCTGTTCCCGGACCAATTTCGAGCACTGTTTTTTGCGAACAATGATCCAATGCCCCAACAATTTTACGGGCAATATTCTGGTCTTTTAAAAAATGCTGTCCTAAACTCTTCTTTGGCCTAACATAACTCATGGTAAAATTAACTTTTAACTTTAAACTTATAACTTTGAACTTTCCTAGGTAAAGATCGAAAAACTTAAGTCAAATTCAAATAAATAGTATCTTTGAAATTCACATTTGGTAAATAATTTATGAATTCCAAGCTTCTACGATATGTTATAATAACCATCGTTTTAATCCTCTCTTATGGTTTTATCACGTATAAAATAATTCATTTTGAGGAACTTAAATCATTTGATTTCAGGCAATTTTTAACAACACCATTATCCTTCTTTTTTTTATTTGTTATATTGATGTTGATGGTTGTAAACTGGGCCATTGAAACATATAAATGGCAAATGTTAATTCATAAAATTCAGCATTTTTCATTTACAAATTCTTTTAAAGCAGTATTGGTCGGTATTACCGTTGGAGTGTTTACACCAAACCGCGTGGGCGAAATTGGTGGAAGAATTGCATTTTTGGAAAAAGGTAAAAGAACTTCCGGAGCTTTTGCGTCAGCAATTGGAAGTTTGGCACAATTCATTGCAACCATTATTATGGGTGTTGGAGGATTTATACTTTTTTTATTGTTTTTTCCTGATAAAACTCAAATAAATACATATTTTAATAAGTTTTCGGCAATTGCTTTATTTCTTGTTTTGGCACTTTTAGTTTGGAGTTATTATAATGTTCGTAAAATAATTCCTTTGCTAATAAAAATCCCATTTCTGAAAAAAAAATCAGAACAAATTCAATACCTATCGAATGAAACTGGAAAATCGTTATCATTTGTTTTGTTTCTGAGCACCTTGCGATACCTTGTGTTTTTCTTACAGTTTTTTTTATTACTAAACCTGTTTAATGCAGATATTAACCTACTCGAAGGGTTTGTCTCAATATCCATAACCTATTTATTTATGACCATTATTCCTACAACTACTTTACTCGAGCTTGGTTTACGAGGTTCGCTGGCAATTATTTTTATCGGATTATTTTCGGAGAATATTCTGGGCATCGTACTTGCATCATTTTTTATATGGATTATTAATATTGCAATACCGGCAGTAGTTGGAACTTTTTATTTAATTAAACCCAAATCACTAAACCTTTCTTAGTAACCTTTTGTTTTTAATGTGATTAGAATTGATACAGAAATGGAAAAAAATAAAAACCTCCGTATAGCTTTTATTTTAAGTCTGATAACGATCATTTACAATATTGCCGAAGGAATTATTTCGTTGTATTTTGGTATTAATGACGAAACCCTTTCTTTGCTAGGATTTGGAACCGACAGTTTTGTAGAGGTTATTTCAGGTATTGGTATTGCCCACATGGTTCTACGTATGCGATATTCGAAAGTTAACCAGCGTGATAAATTCGAGCGTCAGGCATTGCGAATAACAGGATTTGGCTTTTATATACTGACTGCAGGAATACTCGTGGGTGCTGTTCTAAATTTAATCGAAGGATCGAAACCAGAAAACACCTGGCCAGGGATAGTAATTGCGGGTATTTCTATTTTAACCATGTACTTTTTAATGAAATACAAATTAAAAATTGGTAAAGTTGTCGAATCGGATGCTATTATTGCCGATGCAAGCTGCACCAAATCGTGTTTATATCTTTCTATTGTTTTGCTCGTAAGTAGTGTTGCTTATGAAATTTTCCAGATAGGATATATTGATATTATAGGTTCGCTGGGTATTGCATGGTTCACTTTTAGTGAAGGCCGCGAATCGTTCGAAAAAGCAAAAAGCAATAAAATGGCCTGTGGATGTGGTGGAGAATGCCATAGTTAATTAGCATTTCTCACTGAGTTTATTACATACCGAATGCAACAAATGAATATCGGTTTCACCCAAAATATTTAACCGCTCCATTATGCGGTTATAAATTGAGGAATCAGATTTAAAACCTATTTCTGTTAGAATAATCTCAACTTTGTTTTTTAAGGTATTAAACTCATTCGGGTTTATTTCTTCGTCAATTTTCTTATTATCCAATTCAATCATAGACAAGGTGTAAGCATAAATCATAACCGATTGTGCCAGGTTAAGCGATGGATATTTGGTTTTCATGGGAACGCTGGTTACGGTATGGCACAACGATAGTTCTTCGTTGGTTAATCCGCTCTCCTCGCGCCCAAAAACAATAGCCAGGCTTTTTATCGATGATGATTTTGCTTTAATAAGATCATTCAGTTTGTTTACTGGATAATAATCCTGATTTACCTTTCTTTTTTTGGCGGTTGTACCAATAATCCAATCCATGTCTTTTACTGCTTCTTTCAATGATGGAAAAACGTGTGCATTTTCGAGAATATCATTTGAGGCATGTGCAAGCCATCTGGCTTCATCGGCTAAATGATTTGCAGGATTTACAAGCCGAAGCGAAGAAAACCCCATCGTTTTCAATGCTCTGGCTGCTGCTCCAATATTCTCGGGTACTGCTGGTTCGACAAGTATAAAATGGAAATCGATCACCTTTTGCTTTGATTTTTAAGAATCATTTTACGCGAAAACTCTTTCCAAAAATCCAAATGAAAATCATAGCTGCCATGATTTTTCAATATATCATATCCTGCAACAATCGAATCAGCCTGAACTACTTTATATTTCAAATTTGGATTATGCATATACATTCTTTCGGGGTGAAATTGCACACCCAATACATTCTCATATTTTTTATGATTAACTGCTTCAATTACTTTCCCATCCATCGAAGTAGCAGCAACTTTTAAACCGCTGCCTAGTTTTTCAATTGCCTGATGATGAATACTGAATACCAATGGATTTATCCTTATATCTTCTGGTCCTACAAAAACTCCTTTATTGTTAATCTTTATTTCATGAAAACTGCCGTCAAACAAATCAGGATTAATTGAAAGATTTGTATTATAGTTTCGGTGTTGTGCATTTTTATCGAGCATTAATACCTGATTAACTGTGTTTACCTGGTAAATTTCCGATGGAATATCCTGAATCATGGTTCCTCCAGCAGCTACATTAAGGGTTTGCATTCCCAAACATATTCCATAAATAGTATAATCAGGTTTGTCATCAAGCAAAGGTTTGAAAGAATTATTCTGACTGCCACCTATCAAATGAAATAAAAATGAAACTTCGAAATAATGCCTGTAAGGATCAGTTATTTCGGTTAACAAACTTGTTTCTTCGTTATAAATTGATGGAGGTAAATCGGGTCCACCCAGAAAAAGAATTCCGTTACTCTTATAAAAAAGCTCGGTAAATTTGTCAGAACAATCATTCTCTTTAAAAATATCCTCTAAAGAAATATTTTGCGAGATCTTTTCCAGCCTTATATTTTGTAGCTTTTTATTTTCCAAAAATTTCTCTGACTCTGTATAATCATACTCTTCATTTACATGATAAACACCAATAACAATAAGGTTATCAATATTTACTATACGACGTTCTATGAGATTAATAAACATTTTGAGGTTATACTCAGTAGGATGAACGAGGATCAAGGTTGGATTAACATTTGAATCTTTTCTCTGCGAAAATCCAGAAGTCACCAGCAATCCAATTATTATCGATAAAAAGATCTTTCTCATATTGTAAAATTTTTGATTTTAAAGATAAAAAAATCCTTGCTAAATTCTCTTTAACAAGGATTTTAATTAAAAGAAACAGATGTTAATATATCATTTTGGGAATTCCAACAAAGTAAAGGTCATATCCACCAAGTCCTCCCGGTCGGTTTGATGAAAAAATCATAAGATCGTTTTCATAATTACTAGCATAGGTAGTAACAGGTCTGTATTCATCGTATTCAGAATTAATTTCAGGTCCAAAATTCACCGGTTCCGACCAGGCATTGTTTTTAAACTCAGAATAATACAAATCATAACCGCCATACCCATCTAGTCTATTCGATGTAAAAACCATTAGGTTTCTGTTAATATATGGACATTTATCATCAGCAGTACTGTTTAATAAATCCATTTCGGTTAAGGCTGATTTTTCTTGCGATTTAACCCAATTTATTACAGGAGAGTTTTGGGGTAAAGATATTTTATAGATATCAAAGTTTCCCGTTGAATCACAACAAAAATACATTTCAGAAATCTGTGGGTTAAATGTTGGATAAGCCTCATTATAATTCGAATTTGCTGGAATTAATGCTGCCGAATCCTGCAATCCAAAAAAAGTATTACCATACAAATAGTTAATGTCTAAATTACCTGAAGAGTCTGTTGCATAAAAGAATAAATAATCTGTACTATTTAAAAATACTACAAACGGGCCATATTCATTAAAATCAGTATTAACTGTTTCAACCACTAAATCATATAACCAATATTTTCCTGGCATTGTATCAAAAACAGCTTTTTCGGTAGATGAAAAATAGTTATAATACACCATAAAATCAACCAAATCGAAATTTTGACCTTGCGATTTTCTGTTGCTCGAAAAAAGAATTGGAAACTCAACCCATAAATCTCTTGGCAAGTCCATATTATAATCATCATAGACAGAGTTAATGGCTTCAAAATTTTCAGGCAACTCAGGGAAAACACCCAATTCCTTATCATCATCCAAATCGCAGGATACACAACAAACTACCAAAATACAGACTATTAGTAATAAATATTTCTTTTGCATAGTATTTTTTAATAAAGATGTATTAAAGGAATTTTAGGTTGCTTACCTATAAATGATAAACCCCAATTGATCTGGATGGTCTTGCACCATTGCATTCATAGGAAAATGAATCAATTTTACTGCAGATATAATATCACCAGCTGCAGCCCAGGTAAAAAATATACCGAACATAATATACAAACCACTGCCAAAAATAATTCCTGCAACAGCCGGTATAAAACCTAAAACAAAAAGAGGCATTAGAGCCCCAGCTAAGTAAATAATAACTTTCAATGGTTTCTTAAAATGAGTATAAGGAGTAATATATTTCCAATTTACTCCAAATTTAATTTGTCGAAAACCCCCTTTTGTAAAAACAGCCCATGTTAGGCCATGTAAAAGTTCGTGAAGAACTATTCCAATAATTATATAAAGGAAAATCTGCTTTTGAAATACAAAAAAACCAGATTTTAATGTGTCAAAATCCCATATCAACAAAAAAGGAACCAAGTAAACAATAAGAACTGGAAACAAAAAAAGGATTGCCAATAAATTCACTTTTCCCATCGGAACAGTATATTCTGTTGACTTTTCTAACCTTATTTCTTTAAACAGCATCTGGAAATTATTGTAAGTTTTGTTTTAATAAAGAATAAATCAAGCAATCCTGAATCTTTTTATTTTTAATGATCGATCTTTTCAAGCGGGCTTCAAAAGTAAATCCGGCTTTTTCCAATACTCGTTGCGAAGAAACATTCGACTCAAAAACCTGTGCAAAAATCCTGTCAACATCAAAGTTACTAAAGGTATAATCTACCATTGCTTTTAGTGCTTTTGTTACAAATCCTTTGTGCCAGTATTTTTCACCGAGCCAATATCCAATTTCTGCATTTCGTCTGTAAACATCTGTTTGTAAAATAATCCCTATCCCACCTATTGCACTTTCTTTATAAACAATTGCAAAGTTTGTAATCGGATTATTTCTATTGGCAATTTCTATCCATTGCTTTGCAGCCAATACAGTATATGGATTTGGAAAATCATCACGTAGGTTATCCCAAACCATTTTATTGTTTGCGTTTTTAGCTAACGATTTTATGTCCTGTTCTTGCCAGTTACGAAGATAAATTATTCCAAGATCAATCATTATCGTATTTTATTCAGATCTTACCTACAAATTTCTAAATCGATACAAAACTCCAGTTGGAAGTTTGCGTCCAGATTTATCGGTTAGGTATAGCGCCCCAATTTCTTTGTCGTTTTGTTTTCCAAATATAGTCTCAACCAAAGTTTCAGCCATAATCGAAGAAACACCTGTTGAATATAAATTAAGGATAAAAAAGTTATTTTGAGGAGCAAGTAATTGTTTACATTGCTTTAACAAATCATTTAATTTATCTTCTAGAATCCATTTCTCGCCATTAGGTCCGTGCCCATAAGATGGTGGATCGAGAATGATTCCATTATACTGTTTCCCTCGTTTTACTTCACGATTTACAAATTTAACCGCATCTTCAATAACCCAACGAATATCAGACAATTTGCTTGCAGCCATGTTTTCAGAAGACCAGTTTATTACTTGTTTAATTGAATCAACATGCACCACATCGGCACCGGCAGCTTTTGCAACCAACGAAGCTCCACCTGTATATGCAAACAAGTTAAGTACCTTTGGTGTTTCTTTGGTTTTCAAACCGATTAAGCTATCATAAATATAATTCCAATTATCAGCTTGTTCAGGAAAAATACCAACGTGCTTAAAGGAAGTTAATCCAAGTCTCATTCTAATGGTCATTTCCTTATATTGGTATCCAATATGCCATTGCTCGGCCATATCAGGCTTAATAACCCATTCCCCCTTTTCGCCTGCCAAACCACCTGCCTTTTCTTTCTTAAATTCGGCATGAGCCATTTTGTGCCATTCATTTTCTGATAATGCTTTATCCCAAATGGCTTGTGGTTCTGGTCTGGAAACTACATACTTTCCAAATCGTTCGAGCTTTTCGAAATTGCCGGCATCAATTAATTCATACTCAACCCAGTTTTGTGGTGTAATTAATTTCATTTATTAGAATTTTACTGCAAAAATATAACTTTCATTGCACATTGTTTGCAATCGAACTCAAGTTTATATTTTCGGTTATTATCTGCCAAAAAAAGAGGTTCTTCGATTTTGACTTTTGGATTGTCGTGTTTGGGACACAATCCTAACTGGTACTTAATGCAATGTTTAGTAACCATAATTTCCTTATTGGTAAAATCGGTTTGTATCTCAAATGCATTTTCAACCATCTTTACTCCATGCCTGTTGTAAAATGATATTGCCTTCTGATTCAATACATTTCCTTTGTAGTCAATGAATTTATCAGGAAAAAGATGAGTTGTTTTTTCAAGTACTTTTTCTTGTCTAGGATAATTTGATATTCGCTTTAATTCGATTAAGTTAATTACTTTTCTGCGCAAATCATTAAGAACCGAGATTTGAAAGAATAATGGGTTTTTGAGATTTATCTCGACTGAGGTAATTTTGAATATCGAATCGCCTGATTTTTTAAATTGACTTATCATATTTGCAGTTGCCTTCTCTGCATTCAATGCATTCTCTTTTACAATGATTTCTTCAAACTCAACATTATTGAGATCTTCATCTTCAGCTTTTATAATAATCCCTTTCTCCGACTCTTCAATTTTGATGTTTACTGCAATTTTCCTTTCTGTTTTTGATCCATTAAGCTGTTTATTAAATTCATGATCGTAATTACGGTAAATAATTGTTTCGGGCATTATAAACGAAATATTTTCGACAAACACTTTATCTTTTTCAACCTTATTAACTGATGTCCCTTGCAATTCACCCTTCTCATCAAAAAAGCATATTCCATCGGCATTATTTAATTTGATTTTTGAATCAATAATAATATAATTGGTTGTAACCGATTTTACCTTTCCAATAACTTTTCCGATCGATTTCTGTGTGTTGGGTGATGCAATATCTTTTTTTCTGCCATTGATAAAATATGTAGTAAAACCCCTGTTAAATGTACGTTCTGGATCAGGAGTAAAATCAATTTCTGTTTTACCAGAAGATGATCGTACAAAACCCTCTCTATTTTTTAGTATCTCATCTATCTGTTTTCTGAAATGAGCAGTAGTGTTTTTAATGTAGTTTATATCTTTTAATCTTCCTTCAATTTTAAAAGAACTTATTCCTAAATCGATCATTTCTCCTATATAATCAGATAGATTCAGATCTTTAAGCGAAAGTAGAAATTTATTTTTTGATAGTACCTTCCCTTTGTTATCCAACAATGAATAATAAGACCTGCAAGGTTGTGCACAAGTTCCGCGGTTTGCACTGCCTTTATTAATGGCATGACTAAAAAAACACTGCCCACTTAAACTTACACACAATGCCCCATGGACAAAAAACTCCAAATCAATAGTAGTTTTTGATCTGATTTCTTGTATTTGTTCCAAGGATAATTCGCGAGCAAGAATTACTCGCTGAATTCCTGCTTCTTCTAAAAACTTTACCTTTTGCCATGTATAATTATTGGTTTGCGTACTTGCAAACAATGGTATTGGAGGTAAATCCAGCTCCAATATTCCCATATCCTGAATTATAATTGCATCGACTCCGATCTGATATAGCTCATAAATCATTTTCTGAACTTCCGAGATTTCATCATCGTGTAAAATAGTATTGAGAGTTACATAAACCCTTGCATAATAAAGATGTGCAAAATCGACCAGTTTTTTTATGTCATCAAGACTATTTCCTGCAGAAGCTCTGGCTCCATACTTAGGTGCACCGATATAAACTGCATCGGCACCATAAATTAAAGCTGCTTTGCCAGATTCATAGTCCTTTGCTGGAGCTAGCAATTCGATTTTTTTCATTTACAGATTGAAATTAGTATAACAAAGATTGGAATAATTGGGTATTTATGCAAAATCATAAATTTATGTGAGTATTAATCAAACAATTTTGACTGATTAAAGTTTAAAATTACCTTTGCAATTATTAATTTCTTAATATGATCGAAAAAATTACCAGCATACAAAATCAGCGGATTAAAAACATTGTAAAACTTCAGCAAAAATCATCCGAGCGAAAAGATCAAAACCTGATTGTGATAGAAGGATTGCGTGAAATAACGCTAGCTATAAAATCGGGGTTCGACATTAAATTTATCTTTTTCTGCTCCGAAATTATTTCTTATGATCGGATTAAAGAAATTTCTGCTAACGAAAACATTGTTTTTGATATTACACGCGAAGTTTATCATAAAATTGCATATAGGGAATCAACCGAAGGAATAATGGTTTTAGCAGAGCCTCACTTTTCAACACTAAAAAGTTTGAAGTTGGGGAAAAATCCCTTTTTAATTGTTCTCGAATCGGTAGAAAAACCTGGTAATCTTGGAGCTATTCTCCGAACAGCAGATGCAGCAAATGTTGATGCTGTTTTAGTTTGCGATCCACTAACCGATATATATAATCCAAATGTTATTCGTTCGAGTGTTGGTTGTGTTTTTACTAAACAGGTTGTAGCTTGCTCATCAGATGAAGCAATAGACTGGCTCAAAAAAAACAAAATAAAATCGTATGCCGCAGTACTTACAGCAACTCATTTTTACCATCATGCCGATTTTACTGTTGCATCAGCAATAGTAATGGGTACAGAAGCTGATGGACTAACAAAAAAATGGTTAAATGGTGCTGATGAACAAATAAAGATACCAATGAACGGAGAAATTGATTCATTAAATGTTTCCACATCAACTGCTATATTGGCGTTTGAAGCTATGCGACAACGTAATTTTTACAAATAAAATATTTGAATTGTTTAGAATTTAAAAATTGTTAATTATATTTGCAGTCCAAATATGGTGGATGTAGTTCAGTTGGTTAGAGCGCTGGATTGTGGTTCCAGAGGTCGCCGGTTCGAACCCGGTCTTCCACCCATTTTTAACTCTGGTAATTACCAGAGTTTTTTTATTGCTTGTGTTAAAACTAATATTAATTGGAATTCAATCACCTAATTATTAGAATGTAAGCATCATTTATATATGCTAAAAAACGTTAAAAGATTTTTTATTCGTCAAGTAAACTGTAATTTTAACTCCTGATTGTTAAAAAACAAGAATAGTGTCGCTGCTTAAGAAAGATATTAATAGTGTTGCGGGTTTGCAGATATTTAACATCCTCAGGTTTGTTACTTTTCTTATCATTTCAATTGTTTTTACCAAAATTGGTTTATCAAAAGAAGAAATCGGGATTTTCGAAATATCCATTTTTATGGCCAGTGTAGCCAGTTTCTTTTGGGTAACTGGTCTAATACAATCATTTCTTTCTTTATACAAAAGTTCTAAAACATTTGGCAATATTGAAAAAATCGAAGGACAAAAATCCCCTGAAATCTTTAATATCTATATTCTTCTTGTATTCTTTAGCATTATAGTCGCTGGAATTGGTTTAGCTGTTCAGGGAAATTTCTCTGTTTTTGGATACAAAGGAAATGTCCCATTATTGAATATTACGCTCTGGTATTTATTATTAAGCAGTCCTGCTAACCTGGTTGAATATATTTACATGATTCAAAACAAATCAGGCAATACATTAAGTTATGCTTACATAACCTATACGCTACAGTTAATAGCTGCCATTTTACCAGTAGTACTTGGGTTTGATGTTATATGGTCATTGCGTGGACTTGTTATTGTTGCTGCCATTCGTAATATCTGGCTGGCAACCCTAATTTATAATTATGCCGAAATAAAAATATCCATACCATATATAAGAGAGATCCTCATTTTTTCAGTACCGCTTATTGTAAGCGCCTTGGTTAGTGGATCATCTCAATATATCGATGGCTTGGTGATTTCAACTCATTACAATGCCGATGGATTTGCCATTTTTCGATATGGTGCAAAGGAACTTCCCTTTGTAGTAATGCTCGCATCAGGATTAAGTTCGGCTATGCTTACTGAGTTTAACAATGCAACTGAAATAAAAGAAACGTTAACTGTTTTAAAAAAGAAATCACTTCGGATAATGCATATGATGTATCCTTTTACAATTGTGATGCTTTTATTTGCAAAACCAATCTTTAAAACAATTTTTAGCCCTGAGTTTACAAGAAGCTCAGACGTTTTTGTTATTTATCTGTTAGCGATTCTTAGTCGTCTTCTTTTCCCTCATACCATTTTAATTGGATTAAAAAAAGCAAAAACCTTAATGATTATTTCATTTGTCGAAGTAGTTTTAAATGTTGTATTAAGTGTAACGCTTGTAAAAGTTTATGGTGTGGTTGGTGTTGCATTAGCAACTGTTGTTGCTTACCTGTTGTCAAAAGCGATAATGATCGCATATAATTATTATAAACTTGGAATCCACCCAGAAGAGTATATCCCTCTTAGGTGGTACGCTTTTTACTCTTTCATGCTAGGGCTCACATTTGTTCTGCTCGACAGAAGAATAATTGTAATTTAAAGGAGTGACTTTATGACATAATTTAAGTCTAAATGCTACATTCTGTCAGAATTATTAATTTGGAATATAAATTGTAAAACTTAAAAAAAAACAATAAATAATTAAACTATGAACTTTGCACGATCATCAAATCCCGTTTTATCAAAAAATGCTTTTAACGCTAATTCCTATGCTACTAATTATTCGGAAGTAATGACCTTGAATGGCACTCTGAATAAGTCTTTAATAATGTTAGCCCTGGTTGTTGTTGGTGCTATATATACATGGAAAATGTTTTTTGGAGTTTCTGATGTTGTAGTTGGTGCAGCCTTGGTAAGAAAATGGATTTTTATCGGTGGAATCGGTGGTTTTGTTTTAGCATTGGTAACAACTTTTAAAAAAGAATGGGCTTATATTACAGCTCCTTTATATGCTGTTCTCGAAGGGCTCTTTCTGGGAGCTATATCGGCATTCTTCGAAGCAAGTTATCCAGGATTGGTTATGCAGGCAATCGCATTAACATTTGGTACCATGTTTATCCTTTTAGCAGGTTACAGATCAGGATTAATAAAAGTTACCGATAAATTACGATCAGGAATTATAGCCGCAACAGGGGCAGTAGCATTAGTTTACTTGATTTCTATAGTATTTTCACTTTTTGGTGCAGGAAATTTAATTATTAATAATAATGGTATCTTAGGTATTGGAATTAGTGTCGTTATAGTTATTATCGCTGCATTAAATCTAGTATTGGATTTTGATTTTATTTATGAAGGCTCAAAGGCCGGATTACCAAAACATATGGAATGGTATGCTGCATTTGGCTTAATTGTTACATTGGTTTGGTTATATCTCGAAATGCTTCGTTTGCTTTCAAAGATTTCAAGCAGAAACTAATTAATATTCGCTTTTAATAATGAGGGTGTTTTAAAAAATCACTTTACTGGTTTTTAAAACACACTCTTTTTATTTAGGCTACTAAACACATCAATATTACATTAATAGTGTAAGTTTTTATCTACATTTGTTAATTGACTATACCCTTAAAAAACAAACCGATGAAAGGTGTAATGAAAATTATTAGGTACATGTACCCTTATTGGGGTAAAGGAGTAATGAGTATTGTATATGCATTAATAAGCACTATTTTCTCTTTATTCTCATTTACAATGGCTATCCCATTCCTGGGGATTTTATTTGGTAATCAGCCCAAAATAACCGAATTAGTTAAATGGGAACTGAATACAAAAGCAATTGCTCATAATTTCAATTACTTTCTTAGTAAGATTATTGAAACCCAAGGACCTGAAGCTGCACTTTTATCGGTAAGTATTATTGTTGTCTCATTTGTTCTTCTTAAAACACTGTTTCATTATTTAAGCAATTACGTAATGGCTCCTTTGAGAACCGGAGTTATTCGTGATATAAGAAATCAGCTTAATACGAAAATTCTTCAATTGCAAATATCCTACTTTACAGAAGAACGAAAAGGAGATCTTATTTCCCGCATGACAAGTGATGTGCAAGAAATTGAAGCCTCAATAATACGGTCTCTAAACAATGCTATAAAAATGCCACTAACCCTAATAGTGTATCTGGTTATATTATTTATAATGAGTCCGATTTTAACGTTAATGGTGCTTTTATTACTTCCATTTACAGGGTATATAATTGGTAGAATAGGGAAATCACTTCGAAGAAAATCAATTAAAGGACAAGCTAAACTAGGTTTACTTCTTTCGTATATAGAAGAAACTCTTTTTGGATTAAGAATTATTAAAGCATTTAATTCGGAAAAGAAAATTGACGATCGGTTCAGAAATGAAAATAATGCATATACCCGATTAATGACACGTATCTGGCGTAAAAAAGAACTTGCTGGACCATTTAGCGAGTTTATGGCAACCATTGTTATTGTTTTGGTTATGTGGTATGGAGGTAGTATGGTTTTAGATGCTAATCCAATTATGAATCCACAAACCTTTATTACTTATCTAATAATCTTTTCACAAATTATACAACCAGCAAAAGAAATATCAACAGTTTATTACAATCTTCAGCGCGGTTTAGCCTCTGTTGACAGAGTTAATGCTATTCTGGATGCTGAGGTAACGATTTATGTTAAAGAAAATGCTACACCAATTAACGAGTTCAAAAATTGTATTGAATACAAAGATGTAAGTTTTAAGTATATAGAAGATTACGTACTCAAAAATATTAATCTAAAGATTGAAAAAGGAAAAACTATAGCTCTTGTGGGGCAATCGGGCAGCGGAAAATCTACGATGGTTGATTTATTACCTCGCTTTTATGATTTGGTTGAAGGTGGTATTTATATTGATGGAGAAAATATAAAAGACCTAAACCTGATCGATCTAAGAAATTTAATGGGAATCGTTAATCAGGAATCAATTCTGTTTAATGATACTATTTTTAATAATATTGCTTTTGGTAAAGAAACAGCAACCGAGGAAGAAGTAATTGCAGCAGCCAAAGTTGCAAATGCTCATGAGTTTATTTTACAAACCGAAAACGGCTATCAAACCAATATTGGAGATAGAGGTTCAAAGTTATCAGGTGGTCAGCGGCAGAGAATAAGTATTGCACGTGCTGTATTAAAAAATCCACCCATCTTAATTCTCGATGAAGCAACCTCTTCGCTCGATACCGAATCTGAAAAATTAGTTCAGGATGCCATTTTTAATCTCATGAAAAACCGTACGTCAATCGTTATCGCACATCGTTTATCTACAGTAAGAGATGCTGATGAAATTTGTGTTGTTAATGAGGGCGAAATAGTTGAAAGAGGAAAACACAATTCACTTCTTGATCAAAATGGAATCTACAAAAAACTGCATGATTTACAGATGTTTGCATAATTTATTTTATTTGTTTATTAGTTTTTTGTATCCTTTTGTTTTTTTTTTCGTATCCGCTTTTATAGTAAAAAAATAGATTTATTTGTTTTTAGCTGATATGAGAAAAAGATTACCGGCATTATTCATTTTTGTTTTTATATCCTTAGGATTAGCCGGTATTAATTCGGGTTTTGCACAAATTATTAATGCCGACTCCCTAGAAAATATTTTACAACACGCCACCGAATCAAAACAGATTTCAATTTTAAAACAACTTTCCGAATATTATATCGACAATACTCCAGAAAAAGCAATAAAGACTGCAAATAAATTATTAGTAATTGCTGAAAAACATGATAGTGTTGGTATTGTTGATTATTGTTATCAGATTTTAGGCCAGGCATTCTATTTTCAGGATAATTACAAAAAGTCTCTTGAGTATTTCAGTAAATACATGGAAAACCAACTTAAGAGCAACAACGAAAAAGGATTAGCAAGAGCATATAATAATTTAGGAATTGCTTACCGTGCTTTAGAAGACTATGGGAAAGCAATTGAATATTATGAAAAATCTCTTGAGATAAATAAGAAGATAAATGACAAAAGAGGGCTAAGCAGTTCTTACAATAATCTTGGTGTGTTGCATGAACACCTTAATCTTTTTTCGCAGGCAAATAATTATTACAAAAAATCACTTGAACTTGAACTTCATATAAATGATCTGGATGGAATTTCAACATCCTACCTAAATTTAGGCGGTATTAATTTAAAACTTCAAAAGTACAATCTGGCCATTGATTATTGTGAAAAGAGCATAAAAATTGCTGAGGCAAACGGCTTTAATATAACACTCGAACAAACTTATGAAGTTCTATATGAAACTTATAAGAAAACAGGGGATATTGCAAATTCGCTCTTATATCTTGAAAAATTTTATGAGCTTAAAAATAAACGCACCAATGAAGAAATAAGCACACAGATTGCTGAACTTGAATTAAAATACAATTCGGATAAACATCAGCAAGCAATTGTTTTATTAAATAAACAAAAAAAACAACGATTAATACTTATTTATTTTTTTATTGGGGCAATCTTTATTTTTATTCTCGAATCTATCTTTTTAATTCATGAAAATAGGCGTAGACGAACAAATAACCAGCTCCTGCGAATACAAAACCAGGAAATTTTACAGCATAAAGAAGAAATTGAAACACAACGCGACGAAATAGAAGCCCAGCGAGATGAAATTCAACGACAGATAGAAATAGCCGAATATCATAAAGAGCAGGTAGTAAAGCAAAACAAAGACATGACAGATAGTATTGAATATGCAAAAAATATTCAAATTGCTTTATTCCCTGATAAATTTACCCTGCAAAAAGTATTAAATAAAGGGTTTTGCTTATTTAAACCGAAAGATATTGTTAGCGGCGATTTTTACTGGGTTGCACAAATCGAAAATAAATCAATCATTGTTGCAGCCGATTGCACTGGACATGGTGTTCCGGGAGCTTTCATGAGCATTATAGGAATAAACTTTTTAAATGAAATTGTTTTTGATGAGCATATCATTAAACCAAACGAAATACTTAACCGTCTGCGCAAAAAAATTGTTAAAACTCTTGTAAACTCAAATAAAATTGAAGAAGCCAAAGATGCAATTGATATATCGCTAATAGTTATCGACCGCGAAAATATGAAACTTGAATATGCTGGTGCATACAATCATTTGTATTTTATTCGTGATCATATGCTCGAAGTTATAAAAGCTGACAAAATGCCTGTTGGTATTTCGGCAAAAGCAATGGAACCCTTTACTAATCACGAACTGGATATTAAAATCGGAGATCAGTTTTATATGTTTACCGATGGTTTTGTTGATCAATTTGGTGGACCAAATAAAAAGAAATTCAGAATTGGTAGTTTCCGCGAACTACTTCTCGATATACACGAAAGAACTATTGAAGAACAAAAACAAATTATTTTCGAAACGTTTATAAACTGGAGAGGAAATCAACAACAGGTTGACGATGTATTATTAATAGGTATCCGGATTTAACTTTTTTATCCTTTTTTTGTTTAATACACCATGAATACATATACCGTACATATAAAAAACATGGTTTGTCCAAGGTGTATTGAAGCCGTAAAAAAATTATTTAAAAAGCTTAATTACACATTAGTTGATATAAAACTCGGGGAAGTTACCCTAAAAGAAGATCAAATTGATCATGAAAGGATTCGAGCTGAGCTTAATGAACTTGGTTTTGAGCTTCTCGAAGATAAAAAATCACAGATTATTGAAAAAATAAAAACACTGATTATAGATTATATTCATTATAGCGATAACCAAATAAAAAAAATAAATTTTTCAGATTACCTGGTTGAAAAAATTGGGAAAGACTATAACTATTTGACTACATTATTTTCAAGCGTAGAAAATATTACCATTGAAAAATATCTTATAAAACAAAAGATTGAAAAAGCTAAAGAACTAATAGTATATGACGAACTGAATATTAACGAAATAGCTTTAAAACTAAATTACAGCAGCAGTGCTCATCTAAGCAGTCAGTTTAAAAACGAAACCGGATTGACTCCAACCGAGTTCAAAAAGAATCATAAAAAAAGCCGGAAAAGTCTTACAGATATTTAAATACAAAGAACAAAAAATTTTGTAAAAAAATTTAATAATTATGTAATAAAATACCTAAATATCTTTGTATATTTGTATATTCTAAATTCAATTTAGAATCCCACAGGTGCTTCGGAAGAAGGGTTAATAACAAGGTAATTTTTCTCATAATCATTTTCTTGAAAACTTCCGAAGCGCTTTTTTTACTAAATAATCAAAACAAATGAATGTTATTAAGTTTAAAACCAGCTTAAAATGCGGGGGTTGTGTCAATGCTATTCGTCCACATCTGAATAAAATCAAAGAAATTCAGCATTGGGAAGTTGATCTTGATAATCCTGATAAAATCTTATTGATATATACTGATTCAGAATGGACAAAAGAACTCCATAATTCAATTATATCTTCCTTTAAAGATTCAGGGTATAATGCAGAAATGATTTAATGTATCTTATTTTCCTAAATGATGTTAAAAAAAATATACAGAGTGGAAGGAATGAGTTGTGCTTCATGCGCCAGCAGTGTAGAAAGTATGCTCGCATCATTAAACGGAATAAAATCTGCACAAATCAATTATGCTAATGCATCTGTTATTGTTGAATTTGATGATGAAAAAATAACTCATCAGGAAATGCAAAGAGCAGTTGAGAAAATTGGGTATAAGTTAATTACAGATCAAAAAAACGATGACATTTCAACGATCGAAGATCTGGAGAAAATCAAGTTGTTAAAAGCAAAACAAAAAGCTATATACTCCATTATTTTCACAATTCCTGTTTTTATTATGTCCATGTTTTATCATCACATGCCTTATGGAAACTGGCTTATGCTAGTCTTTTCTATACCAGTAATTTTTTGGTTTGGTCGTAATTTCTATATCATTGCTTATAAACAAACCTTGCATTTATCAACAAACATGGATACACTAGTTACTCTTGGCACAGGTTCTGCATTCATTATCAGCTTATTTAATACTTTTTTCCCATACTATTTAAATTCAAGAGGCATTCAACCTCATGTTTACTATGAAGCAGCAACAGTAATTATTTCTTTAATTCTTTTAGGTCGATATCTTGAGGAAAGGGCAAAATCAAAGACTTCTGATTCTATAAGAAAATTGATGGGTTTAAAAGTTAAGTCAGCCATTGTTATTAGAGATGGAAATGAAATTTCAATTTCTATTGATGATGTTGTTGTCGGTGATATTATTATCATGCGGCCTGGAGAAAAAATCCCTGTTGATGGAAAAATAATTGATGGTCATACTACAATTGATGAAAGTATGATTACAGGGGAGCCTTTATCAGTAGAAAAAACGGTTAACGACAACGTAATAGGCTCAACTATCAATAAAAACGGAAGTTTTAAAATGATTGCCGAAAAAATCGGTAAGGATACTTTGCTATCGCACGTTATTGAGATGGTGAAAAATGCTCAGGGAAGCAAAGCTCCTGTTCAGAAGTTAGTAGATAAAATTGCATCTGTTTTTGTTCCTGTAGTTATTTCCATAGCGATACTTAGCGCCTTTGTTTGGTACATTGTTGGACCCGAACCATCATCAACTCATGCATTTGTTAGTCTTATAACTGTTCTTATTATTGCATGCCCTTGTGCTTTAGGTTTGGCTACTCCTACTGCTTTAATGGTTGGAATTGGTAAAGGTGCAGAAAACGGAATATTAATAAAAAATGCAGAAAGCCTTGAAAAGGCTCATCAAATAAATGTAATCGTTATAGATAAAACAGGTACAATTACAAAAGGAAAACCTGAAGTAAGTGAGATTATCTGGTTAAAAAGCAAAATTGAAAAGCAAGCAATTCTTGAAGAAATTAATGCAATTGAAAAAAAATCAGAACATCCCTTAGCCGAATCTATAGTAAACTACCTAAAAGAATATTCAACCGCAAACTTAGATGTTGTTGAATTTGAAAGTAAAACAGGGCGAGGTGTTACAGCAAAAATAAATGAATCAAGCTATATCATTGGAAACTATAAACTAATTACCGATTCAGGAATCGAGATTGAAAAAGAGCAATCCTATTTTAAGGAATTCGGTTTTACTGCACAAACTCATGTCTTTGTTGCAAGAAATAATAAGCTCATCGCAATCATTCTTATTTCTGATCAGATAAAAGCCAATTCAAAAAAGGCAATACAGAAATTACATGAGATGAATTTAAAAGTTCATATGCTTACAGGCGATAACACAGCAACTGCAGAAGCAATTGCCAACGAATCAGGAGTTGATTTTTACCAAGCAGAACTTTTGCCTGCAGATAAGCTAAATTACATTAAGAAATTACAACAACAAGGTTTAAAAGTAGCCATGGTTGGCGATGGTATTAACGATTCTCCTGCCCTTGCGCAAGCCGATATTGGAATGGCTATGGGACAAGGAACCGATATTGCTATTGAAAGTGCTGATATTACCTTGGTAAAAGGAGATCTTGAAAAAATCGCTTCTGCAATAAAATTGTCTGGATTAACCCTAAAAACTATTAAACAAAATCTATTCTGGGCTTTTATATATAATGTTATTTCTATTCCAATTGCTGCAGGTATTCTGTATCCAATTAATGGTTTCCTTTTAAATCCTATGATTGCCGGTGGAGCAATGGCTTTCAGTTCTGTTTCTGTGGTGTTGAATAGTTTGCAGTTTTTACAATATCCATTCAGAAGGTTTTTCTGTACAATCTGATATCCTTTGCGCTCAACAACAATACTTTTACATTTCGGACAAATGGTGTTTTGAGCTTCAGAACCCGGAACATTTCCTACATAAACAAATTTTAAACCTGATTTTAAAGCTATTTCGCGAGCTTTATACAAAGTACTTATAGGTGTTGCGGGTAAATGAGTTAGCTTATACATTGGTTGAAACCGGCTAAAGTGTAATGGCGTATCATCAAATCCATTATTATAAAGCCAGTCGCACATCCGTTTTATCATATCCAGATCATCTGTCCATTGAGGTACAATAAGATTTGTGATTTCGAGCCAAACACCTTCTTGTTTCAGAATTTTTAATGTGTTTAAAATCGGTTCGAGCTCTCCTCCATTGAGTCGATTGTAAATATCATCATCAAAACTTTTTAAATCAATATTGGCAGCATCGATGTAGGGAACTAAATCGCGCAATGGTTTTTCGTTGATATAACCGGCAGAGACTAACACATTTTTTATTCCATTTTTCTTTGCAATTTTTGCCGAATCATATACATATTCGTAAAAAACTATTGGCTCAGAATATGTATATGAAATTGAAAGACACTTGTATTCTTTTGCCTGTTTGTATACTTCTTCAGGCATCAAATCATAATTCCTCGTTTCTTTAGGACTTACCTGTGATATTTGCCAATTCTGACAATTTAGACACGCAAGATTACAACCAGCAACAGCAAGAGAATACGACCTGCTTTCGGGTAAAAAATGATAAAGAGGTTTCTTCTCGATAGGATCAATATTTATTGAGCATGGATTGCCATAACCGATTGAATATAATTTTCCCTTGTAGTTTACTCTTGATCTGCAATCTCCTGAATCGCCCTCCTTAATTGTACAATCGTTGGGGCATAATGTACACTTTACTCCGCGTGGTGTTTCAATAAAAAATTTCGATTCTTTACTCCACTTCCACAACTCGTCTGGCATACTAATAAATTTATCTATGCCTTTTGCTAAGGCAAACGATTTGTTAGTTCCTAATGCCAGTGCACAGCTTCCCAAAAAACCACATTTTAAAAAATCGCGTTTATTTATTCTCTTATTGCTCATTGCATTAATTAGAAATAATTTAGGTATCTATCAAATTTAAAGTTGATGTAAGCCAAATGCAAATTTTTTAACACTTATTGGCTTGATTTGGTGATTTTAAAATAAAGATCAATGAGATTAAGCAAACAAAACCTGTACCGAGAAGAGCTAAATTAAATCCTAAAAGGGGAACAAAATATACCGACAATAATAAAGCTCCTGAAGCTGAACCAATTAAATCTAATCCATAGGCATCGGAAGCAAGAATTTTTATTTCTTTTTTGCTTAGATATGTTGAAATTGAAAAAATGGCTCCAGATAATAAGGAAATGAAAAACAATAACAAAATAAAAATTATCAGAATTAAATTATCTGGTAAACCCAACATCTTAGATGATTTGAAAAACAAGGGTAAAATAATAGTAAAAATAAGTATCACAAACAATAGTTTTCCAACCAAATATTCGGAACCATTCTTGAAAACCTTTTGCCAATGCATTGAACCAATTGCCAGTCCACCCATAAATATCATAAAGAAAATACCTGCTGCAAAATAAGCATATCCATACAAAACCTGAAAGACAAGTAAAATCAATATTTCAATACTTGTGCCGGCAAACCCTGCAGCAAAAACTGCTTTATTCAATGTATTAGCTTTAAAATAAAAGAATCCTGCAAATAAAAAGATTATTAAAGCAGGTACCCAATATTTAAAATCAACAAAGCTTAACCATAATTTGATACTGCTTTGATATCCAATTGGATTAAAATCTCTGTTTATTGCAGCATCTGGATCAATATGACTCATTAGTTTTATGCTCCGCTCATTTAGCAAATCATCGTGTATATAAAAGGAATTAACATATTCATTTTGTATGTCCAATTTAGCTATTCGTTCTGCTATATTGCTATTTATCTCGCTATCTGATGCGAGTATAAAATCCTCCATCCCCGGTAAAATCAGAGTATTTTTAAATTCCATTCTAAGGGTTGACGTTATTATTGATAATAGATTCTGTGTTTCCTCATTTAAATAATTAGAGCTCGAGGGCATTGAAAGGCAAATTAGAGCATCGGGATTTAACCTGTTTTTAAGTAATGAAAAGAATTCAACTGTATAAAAACGATTAAACTGAATTGTCGATGGTTTGGGTAGGTTAATTAACACAACATCATAGAGAACAGTTGTTTTCTTTAAATATCTTACAGGATCTTTCTCTATAAGGGTTAAAATGTTGATTGAATCTATCGTGAAATACTTTTTTGCCAATTGGATAACCCCTGGATTAACATCTACATAATCAATTCTTTTTACAGGATATTTCATAATTTCGGGTATAATTCCAGAGATTATGCCCGATAAAACAAGGATATTTTCAGGATTATTATGTTGAACCATTGGAAAATGAACAGATTCTTCGCGCAAAGCAACATCTCCTGAAGTAGCCATCAGAACATTGTTTTCATAATAATTTATCTGCTCAGCTTGATCGGTAACCACAATAATCCCATATGGTGTTTCATTAATATATTGAATTGTTTGCGATGAATAGGATAACTGACGAACTGACTTGTCGAGATTATTGGTTAAGAATAAGACATTAAAAATCAGGTAAATAAATATAAGAATTCCGGAAATCAGAAAATTTTTATTTCTAAAGCTAAGCACTGTAGTAATAAAAACCACTAAAGTCATTATAACGTACAAGCTCTGAAATGTTGATAAAACCCATATTAACACAAAATTAAGAACCAATCCACCAATTAAACAACCTATTGATTCCCATGCATAAACCAACCCAACACGATTAGACCTTAAGTTAACTGATTCTGCATTTGCAATCAAGGTAAAAAGTATACCTGAGATAATACAGAATGGACTTAAAATTAAAAGTGTATAATAAAATGTTTCTGGTATACCAAGCATTATTCCAGGAATAAAAAACAGTTGAGATAAAAAATGCAATGCTAAAACAGTTAGAAACGGAATAAATGCAAGACTTCCCAACAATCCAAAGATGTGTTCTCTTTGATTATTAAAGATGGTAAAAAATCGCCCCAAATAAGCTCCTAATCCAGTTAATAACATCCAGGTTGCCAGAATAATACCAATGGTCAGCTCATTTCCATAAAAGAAAGTAAGTAGTTCGCGCAACAGAATTACCTGTGTAACAAATGTTATAAACCCGAGCATAATTGCTACGGGTTTAAAGCTCAGAATTTTATGGTCGATATTTTTATGCAGGGCTTTACTGGTTTTATTATTCTTTTTCACAAAAAACAAGTGCTTCGTAAATATAAATATCGGCATCTTTCCATCCATCCCATCCTAATCCAGCTTTGTTCTTTGAACAATATCCCAGAAACTCTTCTATAGTCCATCCGGTTTCTGAAGCCACTTGTGGTAAGAAAGTGCCCGAATAAAATCCTTTTTTAATATAAATGCCGTGTTTACCTAATTCAATCTCATCTATTGAATTGATCTTTTTCATTGGAGTAAGAACAGAAATCTCCACCTCAATTACTTTCATTTCATCAAGAGTAACAACAGAAAACCGATGATCTTCGGTAGCTGAAGCAATAGCCATTTGTTGCACAACACTATACAAAGGTTCTGAAGCAGAAAACCTGCCTATACATCCTCGTAAGACACCCTCTTTGTGAAGAGTTACAAATGCACCACAATTTTCCTTCATTGCTGTTGTAAGATCTTTATCACTAACTTCGGGAATCTTACCTGTTTTTAAATAGCTTTCAATTGTATTTCGGGCAAGAATTAATAATTCATTTTTTTCCTTTTTGGAAAGTTCAAATTTTGTTTCAGACATATTTCGAGAGTTTTTCTTTGTAAAAGCAATAGCATTATAACCAACCACACGGCTTTTATCTTTTGTTTCATCACCCGAATTTTGATAATCGATATGGATAGGTTTTATTTCAGGTATTGATTCAGTAATAAAAAGCAAGCTTACAACTGCAGGCCATCCACATAAACTTGTAGCCAGGTTATCAATATTTTCGGATCCACTTGCATTTATTGCATTAACAAGGGCATTTACCGAATTTTTTAGAATGGCATCACCCGTTTTTTTATCAATTTGAACTGCATTATCGTAAGATGGATAATGTGAAAAATCGGAGCTAATTATAAATAGATTTTTCTCATTAAAATAAGGCAACAAAGCTTCTGCTATCTTCTGACAATCATCCAGATATTGAGTCCCTGTTACTATTGGAATAATCTGAAAATCTTTTTTCATGTAATATTGCAAAAAAGGCAACTGAACTTCAAGACTATGCTCAGCTGAATGAGCATCAGGATTAAAAACAAACACATCATTTTTTTCAATTAACTCTGTTGCAAGTTTTTGGTTCACGTTAACTTTACCAAGGGGTGTTATATAATCACCAATATTATATATAGATGCTCCTCTAAATATAGTCCGATGACTTGAGGCTAGAATAAAAATGTTTTCATATTCTTTATTAGGATCAATTTGATTGTAGGCTGATGCAGCTACTTTACCAGAATATATATAGCCTGCATGAGGAGCCAGAATTGCCAAAACAGGATCTTGGGTTTTAACATTCTCTGCCCGGGCAAATAACGATTCCAACATTGTTTTTAATTCTTCGGGGTTGTCTGGGTAAAACGATCCTGCAACAACGGGTTGTCTGTCAATTGACGCTGTTTTACTACTATTTTGAGAATTACACGAATTACTTATCAGTATTAAAATTATAACAAGAATGTATGTATTTACCTTGTTCATAAATAAAAATTTATGACAAGTTATAAAAAATACAAGCTTTTCGCAAATAGACTAGGTGGCCGTAATTGTTAATCTATAAATTATCAGATAAGATAAATCGCCAGGGTTTATTTTTCCAAATCTCACCTGCATAGTCAATGCCAACGCGAGGATAGGTTTTAAATCCAACATTAATTTTTTCAGTATTGGATTCAATCCACATTCTGTCTGAAGTAACTAAATTTTCTCCGTTAAATGATTTGTCTATTTTAAGATGTTTTGTCAATTTTCCAGGTCCATCAAAACCCTCTATTCCTCTTATCAATATAGCTTGAGGATTGTTTTTTGAACCAGTAACGATATTCAACATCCAGTAAATGCCATAAATAAGGTACACATATAAATGTCCTCCATCGTGATACATAATCTCGGTTCGGTTAGTTCTCCCTTTACTCGCATGACATGCTAGATCTTCTTCTCCCCGATAAGCTTCAATTTCAGTAATTAAATATTTATGAATTGTTCCATCATCGAATTTTCGTATCAGATACTTACCTAAAAGTTCGGGAATAACTTCGAGTACATCTCTACCAAAAAAATCTTCCTGAAATCGGGCGTGAGACATGGATTAGTATTCAATTTTATTGTCCATTTTTCTCCACTTTTCAAACGCAACTAATGCTTCCTGGTTTAGAATCTGGATAGTGGGGATTTTTCTTTTTTCTTTTGGAAGATCAATCTCTTCATAAATAAAAGAATCATCAAACCCAATATCTTTTGCATTTTGCTTTGTATTAGCATAATACAATTTATCGAGATGAGCCCAGTATATTGCTCCCAAGCACATTGGGCAAGGTTCGCATGATGAATAAATCACACAGCCACTCAAATCGAATGTACCAAGTTTTTTTGATGCTTCGCGTATCGCATTTACTTCGGCATGAGCTGTAGGATCGACATTTGAAGTTACACGATTTACACCCTGAGCAATGATTTCGCCATCTTTAACTATAACTGCTCCAAAAGGCCCTCCATTTTCATCAATATTTTTAATCGAAAGCTCAATCGCTTTTCGCATATAATTCTCATCAGTCATCTTGTTCATTCTTCTGTTTGCTTTTTAGTAATTCTATTTCTAAAAGGAAAAGGCTATAAAAATACGAAAAAAACGAAATACCTGTTTGCGTTTCTAAGGTATCTTCATTTAACATGGATAAAAATGCAATAATAAAAAATACTGCAAATAAATAGGAACGAAATGCTTTTAGTTGAAATAAAGGATAAAAAAATGCAATTAAGATGATTAAAAAACCAAAAACACCAAACGTCAGCAAGAACGTTACCCATTGATTATGAGCTCTATGTCTTCTATTTTCAGGCAACTGACTATTATCCTCATTGTATTGACGGTTAAATTCGTCCTGTACATCACCAGTTCCAACTCCTGTCCAAAGATTCTTTTTTATAATTTTACCCGCTGTTTTCAGAAAAATTATACGTTGCGTAATAGAGTTCCCTGCTGGATTCTGATTTTTCCTATATACATCAATCTCCCACAAAACCTGATAAATTCTTGGGTATAAAGCATATTTATCTGCAAAAATATAGTTTGCCATGCCTGATTCAATGTTTTTTATATCTTGATCGGTGAGCTTAGAAACTCCTGTAGAATCTTTCCTGAGGCCCAGAGATGTTAAATATCTTATAGCTGTAAAATAAATTAATTGTCTTTTTTTATCAGTTCCATGGATTGAGACTGAACTTCTTTTGCTCCATTCAGTTTTTAACTCTTGAGGGGCAACAAAAAGCCAGACATAATGCCCATTTTCAATTTGTTTATCAGCAATGTTATGCTCGTATGGGTTCCCTAAAGAGGTAAATTTATCAAGTAATTCAATATCAACTTTTTCAATTGAATAAAACTTCGAAATAGAATGAGTTAAAAAAGATGCTGTAATTAAAAAAACGGTTATCAAAGCAACTTGAACAAATAATCTGTAAACTATATATTTTATTTTGAATGATATAAGCCCAACAATTATAAATAATGTAATTAAGAAAATAACCAATCCAGTAAGTGATTTAAGTAGGAAAAGAAAAACAATCAGCCATACTAAAGTGATAATCAATCCTTTTTTTATCGAATTTGATATTGGGTATTCTTTTGAGATTGCCAAATATCCCATAGAGAAAATAGCAATATTTATTAAAAGAGCAAAACGAATATGTGATATAAAAATTGAAATACCGTTGGGGCTATTTGCCGGAGAATCAATAAAACCAACCAAAACAGCAGTGCTAATAAAACTGGAGGCAATAACAGCAGCAGAAAACCACAGAAGAATATTTTTAAATTCTTTTTTTGAAACAGATCTTGATGAAAAGATAATGAAAGGAAATATAACCAGAATAATTTTATTTTTCAAATCATGAAAGGCATATGAATAATTGTTTGAATTAGTTAACCAAACAACATGAACAAGGAAAATTATTACCATTGACCAAAAAGCACTACTTTTTTTTAAACGATTTAGTTTCGTTACGTAATCACCTTCAAGAACCCAATTTGTAAGTAGTGTAATTATAGATATTGATAATGTAAACTTGGATAAGGGTAAACTCACAGAAGCAAGAACCAGAGCCCAAAAGTAGATTTTAGAATGATTAAACGAAATGCCAAAAATTGTCATTAATTAATTTTTAGTTTAGTAATTAACAAAGATACGATTCAAACGATGAATCAAAAAAATATTCGTATTGATTAAATCTTTTTGCAATAAAATTTCAGGATTAAATAATTTGATTAATTTTGCGACTCGTTATTTAAATTTATTTAACGAGAGCAATTTATGATTTTACAATAACCCGTTATTAACAAATAAATTGTTAATAATTTAGCTTATTTGTAAAAAATAATTGTATTTTTGCAATCCGAAAATAAAGCAAGGGATATTTGTATATAGGTATTAATTAAAAAGTTAGGAGTAAAAGTGGATACATTAAGTTACAAAACAGTATCAGCCAACAAAGCTACCGTTCAAAAAGAATGGGTGATTGTTGATGCAAAAGATGAGGTTTTAGGCCGATTAGCTTCTAAAGTCGCTTTTATGCTTAGAGGAAAGCATAAACCATCTTTCACTGAGCACGTTGATTGTGGTGACAATGTTATTGTTATCAATGCCAGTCAGGTAAAATTAACAGGTAACAAACTGCAGGACAAAGAATATATTCGTCATACAGGTTACCCAGGTGGACAGAGAATCGAGACAGCAGAAAAACTAATGGCAAAAAAACCAATTAAAGTAGTTGAAAACGCAGTAAAAGGAATGTTACCAAAAAACAGACTTGGTAGCGCATTATTCAGAAATCTTTATGTTTTTGAAGGCAGCGAGCATCCTCACGAAGCACAAAAACCAAAAGTAGTAGATTTAAACTCAATTATTAAATAACAAGTATGGAAGTAAAGAATGCTTTAGGAAGAAGAAAAGCCGCTGTGGCACGAGTTTATTTAACCGAAGGAAAAGGAAATTTTACAATTAACGATCGCGAAATCGAAAACTTTTTCCCAACAGAAACACTTCAGTATATTGCCAAACAACCTTTGATTTTACTTAGCCTTATTGGCAAGTATGATATTAAGGTAAATATCTTTGGTGGAGGTGTTAAAGGACAAGCAGAAGCTGTTCGTTTGGGAGTTTCACGCGCATTACTCGAAGTTAATCCTGAGTACAGACCAGCTTTGAAAAAAGAAGGATTTTTAACCCGTGATCCACGAGAGGTAGAACGCAAAAAACCTGGACAGCCAAAAGCACGCTAAATTGTTGAGACTTCCGCAACCGGAGCTACTCAGCAATTGCGAAGTAAAAAGAATGTAAACGTTAAAAAACAAATCTAATGTCAAGAACAAGTTTTAATGAATTATTAGAAGCAGGTGTACACTTTGGTCACCTTAAAAGAAAATGGAATCCAGCAATGGCTCCATACATCTTCATGGAACGTAATGGTATTCACATTATCGACTTACAAAAAACCGAAGTTAAACTAGACGAAGCTTGTCATGCAATTAAACAGATTGCTAAATCGGGCCGAAAAATTTTATTTGTTGCAACAAAAAAACAAGCCAAAGATATCGTTGCTGAAAAAGTTGCTGCAACCAATATGCCTTATGTTACTGAACGATGGCCAGGTGGTATGTTAACTAACTTTCCTACCATTCGCCGTGCAGTTAAAAAAATGACTTCTATAGATAAAATGGCTACTGATGGTACATTTGTAAATCTTGCTAAGAGAGAAAAGCTTCAGGTAACCCGTCAGCGCGCTAAACTTGAAAAAATGTTAGGCTCAATCGCAGATATGACTAGACTTCCTGCAGCAATGTTCGTTATCGATGTTTGTAAAGAACATATTGCTGTTCGCGAAGCTAAACGTTTAAATATCCCATTATTTGCAATTGTTGATACCAATTCAGATCCATCTCCAATTGATTTTCCTATACCAGGAAACGATGATGCTTCAAAATCAATTTCTTTAATTCTTGATAAAATTACTGATGCAATCAAAGAAGGTCTCGAAGAAAGAAAATTAGAAAAAGATAAAGAAGGCACATCAAAAGATAAAGGAAAAACAGATAAATCAATCAACGTTGATCCTAAAAAATCGAGAGCTCGAAAACCAAAAACGGAAAACGAAGAAGTTGAATCAGCCGTTGAAGAAATAGAAGAAAAAGTTTCTTCAGAAGCTGAAATTGATGAGGTTGAAGAATAATAAATTACTAATTTGATAAAAATACTATAATGGCTCAAATAACTGCAGCAGAAGTAAATAAATTACGACACATGACCGGAGCCGGTATGATGGACTGTAAAAAAGCCCTTACCGAGGCTGATGGAAATTTTGAAAAAGCTCAACAAATTATAAGAGAACGAGGACAAGCCATAGCAAATAAAAGATCTGACCGTGAAGCCAGCGAAGGTATTGTATTAGCTACTACAAACACTAACCAAACAATTGGTGTTGTTATTGCATTAAAATGCGAGACTGACTTTGTGGCTAAAAATGTTGATTTTATTAAACTTGCTGAAACTATTCTTGATAAAGCGATAACTAATAATCCAGCAAATCTTGATGCATTAAAAGCAGTTGCTTTTGATGGAAAAACTATTGCAGATAAAATTATTGAACAAACAGGAATTATTGGAGAAAAATTAGAATTAGGATTTTTCGAAAAAGTTGAAGCATCACAAGTTGGATTCTATATTCACAGTGATAAAAAACTAGCAACACTGGTTGGATTTAATAAATCAGGATTAAATGTTCAAATTGGTAAAGATGTTGCTATGCAGATTGCAGCTATGGATCCAGTTGCTATTGATAAAGACTTTGTTCCACAATCAGTTATTGATAAAGAACTAGAAATTGGAAGACATCAAGCAATTGCTGATGGAAAAACTGGTGACCTTGTAGATAAAATTGCTCAAGGAAAATTAGGTAAGTTTTATAAAGACAGCACTTTATTAAACCAGGATTTTATTAAAGAAAATAAGTTGTCAGTAAAACAATACTTACAACAAACAGATAAAGAGTTAACTGTAACAGCATTTAAAAGATGCTCAATTAAGCAGTAATTATAAATCATTTAATAATTAAAAAGGAGTTCAAAAAAATTTGAACTCCTTTTTAATTATTATAAACGATAAGTGTATTTAAGCTTAAATAGGTTTTGTACTGCATCAATCCTTTTCTTGATGGACCAGTATAGATTGATCCAAAATCTTCGGTATTTATTACCCAGTATTTTGATCCGCAACATGGACATTTAACCATAAGTCCTGAAAAATCAGGATCGTCTTCCACAATACAGCTATTATTAGCCTCGTGCGCACAAGCACGATCAAAAGCAAGGTATTCGCTAAAATCTTTCCTATAAATAATTAATCCTCCTAAACCATAATTATATCCATCAACAAAAACATATTCACCAATATTCATATTTAATAAATCGTTACTAATACTCAACGTAACATTAAAATAAATATAAGGAAAAGGAGGCGAATCATCGTCGTCGCATTTAATAAACAAAAGCGTAATAAAAATTGGAATAAGAAAAAATCGTATTTTAGATGCTGAAACGAGCTGATTCATTTTCAATTTATTTAATTACAAATTTAACAAATGCTTTACATATTAAAGCGAACGTTTACCTTAATTATTGTTTTGTTTGTGTTTAATAGTTGTCAGGTTCGCCCTGTTTCAAGTGCAGAAAAATCGGCAAAAGTTAAAGCCAAAATTGAAAGAAAACACAAAGCTGAAAGAGAGAAGAACAAGAAAATAGCTATCAAAAAGCATTTTGATAATCAGGCTAAGAGCACCCAGGAGTTGATGGAAAGGAATAAAGCAGAATCAGATTACTGGAGAAAGAAAAATTATAATAATAAATCTATTTCAAATAGGATCAAGGATTTTATTTCTGATTTAAAACCAGAAATAAAGCCTAGAGATGGAATTTATACGAAAAAACAAAAAAAAGGAAGAAAAAGCAGTTTTATCGTTCGTGTTTTTAAGAAAAAAAAATAACATGGAATGGATATTCTTGATAATCTTATTGATATATTAATTGCTCTGGCAGTATTTATTATATCAGCTATTGGCAAAAAAAGAAACAACCTGTTTCAGAATCCCAATATGATCAACCAATTTTCGAAAATGATTTAACATAAGATAATCAAAGAATATATAGATGAATCCGATTTATGATAAGAAAAATTAGTTCTGATCTTCTAAACCCCAAGCATTATTGGATGTCACAAAAAATGTAACCAGTTTCTTTGATTGTATATTAAAATATTTTTGTATATTTGTAATCATAAGAAGGATTCTGCCTTGGCAGAATTCTTCTTTATTTATTTTATATGCACCTGCAAAAACATGTAGTATGGCAAAAATTTCGTATGTTACAGAAGAAGGTTTAGAACGACTGAAAAAAGAACTTGAACAATTAGAGTCTGTCGAAAGACCTAAAATCTCACAGCAAATAGCAGAAGCGCGAGACAAAGGGGATTTATCGGAAAATGCTGAATATGATGCAGCCAAAGAGGCTCAAGGAATGCTTGAAATGAAAATCAATAAACTAAAAGAAATTGTAGCTCATTCAAGAATTTTAGATCAATCTAAATTAAATACATCAACTGTTCAAATTCTTAATAAAGTAAAAATCAAGAATAAAAAGAACAATACGGTAATGCAATATACTCTTGTTTCTGAAAGTGAAGCTAATCTGAAAGAAGGCAAAATTTCTGTAAATACACCAATAGCAAAGGGATTGTTAGGTAAAAAAGTTGGTGATATAGTTACTGTTCAAATACCTTCAGGTACTGCCGAATTTGAAGTGCTTGAAATTTCACTTTAAAGTTTACGTATATGGCATCAATTTTTACAAAAATCATTCAGGGAGAGATTCCATCTTACAAAATTGCCGAAGATGAAAATTATTATGCTTTTTTAGATATTTTCCCATTGGTAAAAGGACACACACTTGTTATCCCTAAAGTGGAAACAGATTATTTGTTTGATCTTGATGATAAAACCCTTTCGGAACTTACTGTTTTTGCAAAACGTATAGCAAAAGCAATTGATAAAACAATTCCCTGCAAAAGAGTTGGAGTTGTGGTGTTGGGTTTGGAAGTTCCTCATGCCCATATTCATCTTATTCCCTTAAACAGCGAAGCAGATGCCAGTTTCTCAAAACCAAAATTAAAACTTAGCGAAAATGAGTTTAGGGAAATAGCTCAGAAAATAAGTGCTGCAATTGAATAGAAAATATAATGAGGTTGTATCAAAGCATTGTTTTAAGTTGTTTTGATACAGCCTCATTTTACTATTAAACTGATAATTATTTTTTCCTATTCATTAACTTTTCAATCTCATTAATTTCTTTGGTTACTTTAGCTGATAAGATTTCGCAACCATTCTCAGTAACTAGAATAATATCTTCAATTCGCACTCCATGACCACGATATTTTTCTGGTGCAGAAAGATCATTCATATCGAAATATAATCCAGGTTCAATTGTTATAACCATACCTGGTTTTAAAACGGGTTCAGCATTAACATCATGTACCTGTAATCCAACAGGATGGGAAAGTCCATGGGTATAATACTTCTCATATCCCAATTTTTTGAATTCATTATAAGCAAATTTTTCAAGTTCAATCAAACTTATTCCAGGTTTGACTTTTAAAATACAATCCTTCTGAACCTTTAATACCATTTGATAGATTTCTTTTTGAGCTGCGGAAAATTTCCCTGAAATTGGAATAGTTCGTGTAATATCACTGCTGTATCCATAATATTCAGCTCCAACATCCATAACAACCAAATCTCCATTTTCGGTTTTTCGGTTGTTTTTACTATAATGAATAATGGTACTGTTGTTACCTGAGCCTACTATACTCGAAAATCCCTTTTGCATTGCACCTTGTCTTGTGAATTCATATTCGATTGCCGCTTGAAGTTCGTACTCATAAAACCCCGGTTTTGCAGTTTTTAGGGCAGCTAACAAACCATCCGAAGTAATATCAGTTGCTTTTCGGATAAGTGCAATTTCTTGTTCAGATTTTATTGCTCTTAGCTTGCCAATAATAATATCAGCAGATTCAATTTTTTTTAACTCAGGATATGATTCTTTTAGGATATTCTTCATATTCTTATCTAAAAAATGAGCCTTGTCATTTAGCCAATCAACAGAAATACCAATATCCGGAGCTGAATAATATAGTTTGTTTACACCCGGCAGTATAGATATAAATATCGTTTTAAATTCTTTACTATCAATAAGAGTATCGTTAACCGATAAACATAAGTCCCTAACATTATCAATTCTGCTATAGAAAATAATGGTTGTTTTTACCTCTTTACCAATATTTATTCCTTTTGGACTCATTAATATATAATTTGATGGTGAGTTTATTCCGGTTAGGTAATAAAATCCTGGATTTTGTTTGTAATAATCTAATTGCGATGATGAATTAACTGCTTTCATAACTAATGCACTTGAACTATCCATCATAGCCAACACCTTTTCTCTTCGAATACAATATTCATCCTTACTTTCAACTTGGGAAAATCCTGCTAGGGAAAAAAGAATTAAAAAGGCAGTAATTGTTTTTTTCATAATGCTAGGTATTCGGTGTATACAATCCATAAAAAAATAATTCGGTTAAGAATTGTGCACTTAACCGAATTATTAACTAAAGGTTGAGCCTATTTCTTTTCATTAAATTTGGTTATAACCTTCATATTTTGTGACATAGGAATAGTCATGTTTTCCTGACCAGTAAAAGCAATGGTCATATCCATTTCGGTATTTATTTCAGAATAAACAACAATAGAAGCTTTAGGATCAAAATAAGCAAATCCTTGGCTTTTTCCATTTCCCTCCATGAATAATTCCATGCCCATTTGAGTTCCTTTTCCTTCAATTACAGATGTGCTTTCAATCGTAATTTTATCAACTGATTTACCATCCTGATCTTCCTTTCCAATGTATGTAAAATCTTCATTCGATGTAACTATGGTTTCAATAGGATTCTTCTCGCTGATTTCAGTCTTATCAGTTTTTGCATTTTGCCATTTATCCCCATTTTTTACACTTTTTTCAGGTAAAAACATAAACTTTGCAATTTGATTTGTAGTTCCAGCAAGATCAGCTATGCTAGCAGAATCAATTGTCTCCTTTGATATTTGCTTTCCATCCTTTGAGTAAACTACTCTGTTTTTCTCATTTATATCTTTAAAACTCATTGTAGTATCGCGACCCATCATAACCGAATGCATTGAAATGTCCTTAATAAGTTCAATTGCGGTGATGTCTCCATTTTCGCTAATATCTTCGATAAACATTTCTCCGAATGTAGAAATATCCATTGCCATTTTATTTTCCTGACCACCAAAAGACTGTATTATATTGTTCGTTAATTGTATTTCCTGAGTATAGGTTTTCCCTTTAACAAACTGATACTTTAGCATTGTCTCTTGTGAATATGAAAATCCACAAATTGCAACAAGTGCAATAATCATTACATTTTTTAAAAATAATTTTCTCATAATTGTTTTTGTTTAGTTTTTATTGATTTTATAATAGTTTTTGCTATTGGCAATAATCCAGGCCGTTTGAAATACAAGCTTTGATACATTTGACGCTTTCATATGATCGACACTATCAGGGTTATCAGTTACTTTATGATAGTCTTTATGTATTCCGGTGAAAAAAAACAATGAAGAAACACCATTGATATAGAAATTATAATGGTCGCTTCCTCCAATATAATGATCATCTGAATCAACTACCGTTAATGGGTAATTTTTTATTTCCTTTTTTACAATCATAGCTAAATCAGGATTTTCTTTCTCTCCAATAAGCTGTAAAGTATCTCCGTTTCTGCTAATCATGTCGAGATTTAGCATGGCAATTGTTTCCTTAAGAGGAAAAAGCGGATTATTTGAATAAAACTTCGATCCATACAAACCCTTTTCTTCGCCGGCAAAAAGAATAAATAATACACTGCGATCAGGTTTTTTCATTTTCGAAAAAGCTTTTGCAATAGACATTACACCAGCAGTTCCTGACGCATTATCATCGGCTCCATTGAATATTGAATCTTCTCCTTGCTTACTTTTCTCTTTAAACCCAACATGATCATAATGTCCTCCGATAACCAACAATTCATTCTTTAGTTTTTTGTCAGTACCTTTTATAATACCAACTACGTTCTTTGCTGAATAGTTGTTAACTTTGATTTTTGTGCTCAAATCACAATTAACATTTGCTAAATGAAATGACATAGGCGTTAAGGTAGAGTCAATTTCTTGCTGTAAACACTTTAAAGAATCAATACTTCCAAATAAGTACTTAATAACTTCCTCGCCAACCTGCACTGCAGGAATAGATTTCTCTTGAGAACAAATATTAATTGGAAATTTTGATGATGGCATTGATTTAAAAAACAAACTTGGCCAAGGGTGGCCTTGGGGACTTAATAATAAATGATTTAGCGGATCAGTAACTAAAAGCAGTCCAATGGCTCCATGTTCTTGCGCATTTTTCAATTTCACCTTCAACTGGGCATGATCTGTATCACGATCACCATTAAAAACTGAACTCAACTCTTTTTCACCTGGTTCATGCTTCATTACAAGAACAATTTTACCAGTGACATCGATATTTTTATAGTCATCATAACCATACTCAGGTGCTGTTATTCCATAACCCGCAAATACTATTGATGAAGAAACGTTTCTATCATCAGTCATTTCAAGGGGATTATAATCTATTTTGAGTTTAAACTCTTTTTTCACTTTTCCATCCGAAATCCTAAAATAGCTATTTTCAATATCCAGATCTCTTGTGCATAAAGGTATTTCTTGGAAATATGTACCATTAACCTTTTCAATACCAAGCATTGCAAATTCATTTGCAATATAAACTGCTGCACTATCTAAACCATCACTTGGTGTATTTCTCCCTTTCAGTTCATCCGAAGCAAGATAATCGATATGTTTTTTTAGTAATTGTGGAGTGATTTGCTCTAAGCCAATGTTGGGGTTGTTTTGGGAATAGGTATTGCTAAATCCTAATAAAAGTAAGGATATAACAATGATTAACATTTTTTTCATTTTATGATTTTTCTAACGGTTAATTTAACTTTCTAAAAATACAATTTTAAAAATTAAATAAAACTCATGATAGTACATTATTATTAACCTGATTTTTATTTAGTTATAAATTTTTTCTGTTTAATAAATAGGTTGTTATTGCAATAAAAACAATTATATAAACAACAGCCAAACCTACATTTAACCCAACGGGCAATGGTTCTATTGTTAGTCCCATTTCTTGTAAATCGAGTGCACTTTTCCCAGATGAATTAGTAATTGTACTTTCAGAGGTCATCGTTAAAAACTCAGGCATAGGTGTTAAATTAGATATTATTTTTATTGGGAAATACCTTCGGGTATGTGATTCAAAAATCCATCGTATTATTGGTTCTATTGGAAAAAAGTACAATATAAACATGATAATTGAAAGTGCATTATTTCGAAAAATCACTGCTATTAATAGTCCAAGGCTCATATATCCTAATGCTTGAATAAAATAGATAAGTAACAAATATGATTTACCAAAAATAGCACTCATACTATAATCGTCGCTGTTGATTAATCCAAACAACATAATTGCAATAAAAACGATAAAGAAAGTATAAACAGCAATCGAAAAAATCAAAATCAGCTTTCCTCTAACCAAGTCATTACGACTAAGACCATCAATAACATTTTGCCTGAATGTGCGATTAGAAAATTCATTTCCTACAAGCAAAATAACCACAACTGCTAAAAACAAGTTAAACCAACTTGCAACCCATGGAAAGAACTCCCATATGTTAGGAAATTGATATAGCTTCTTAATTGAAAAACCAGACATACTGAACTGTACCTGAGATACAACAAGTACAACCAGAAAAAACAATAAAAAATGTATAATCATTAAGGTTTTAAATGCCGGATATGATAAAGCTTTTATCTTTTCTATCTGAAATAACTTTTTTATCATCGTTGTTAGTTTTAATATTTACTTTTTTACCAACTCAAGAAACTGTGCTTCAAGGCTTTGCTTTTTAAGGATAATTTTTGACAGAACAAATCCTTTCTCAAAGCATAATTTATTTAATTCCGATGCAGTATATGGTTTCTTAAGGATAACTACTAAATCATCCTCCAGTCTCGAAACTCTTGAAACCATATCTATTGAATCAAGAACAGTGAATAACTCATCTTGATTTTCACCTTGTATATAAACAATATCTTCTGTAGTTAATAGTTCACCTACCTTCCCATTTGAAATCAATTCTCCAGATTTTAGAATTGCAACATGTGAACAAACTTTTTCAACCTCATCTAATATATGACTTGCCAAAATTATTGTTTTTCCTTTTGCTGCCTGCAATTGAATAATATTTCTAACTTCAGCAAAACCTTCTGGATCAAGACCATTTGTAGGTTCATCTAAGACCAGCACTTCGGGATCGCCAATTAGAACAGAAGCAATTGCCATCCTTTGTTTCATACCCAATGATAAGGTGCCAAAATTTGTATGCTTGCGTTTTAGCAAATTGGCTACACCTAATGCATTATTAATGCTTTCCTCAGATGCATTTTTTATTTTAGCAACAATCTGAAGGTTTTCAAATAGAGTTAAATAGGGATAAAAGTTTGGGGTTTCAATAAGGGCTCCGATTTTTTGTCTGGCTTCTTTTTGTAATGCTTGTCCAAACCAAGCAAAATCACCTCCATTGGCATTCAGAACACCCATAATTACTGCCAAAGTTGTAGTTTTTCCACTTCCATTTGGTCCTAATAAACCATAAACTTCGCCTTTATTAATAGAAAAAGAAATATTACGAACCGCTTGCAGGCTTCCATAATTCTTGCTTAAGTTGTTAATTTCCAAGATTTTTTCCACTTGAATTGAATTTTAATTTAACAAAAACAGGATGCATTTCTGCATCCCATCGAAATTATAACTTTTTTATTATAAATCCATTATTTCAAACTAATTTCCAAGTTCAGAGAAAAATTTTATTCGTACTAATCTGATTTCCTCTTCAGAATACTTATCCTCACCAAGTTCTTCCAAGGCAGCATCTATCGACTCGGTTTCTGCTTCTTCTCTGAAATAATCAAAAATATCTTCCTGTTTATCCTCGTCGATAACTTCGTCAATATAATAATCAATATTTAGTTTTGTTCCTGATTGTACTATGGATTCTATTTCATCAAGTAATTCTGACATTTCTAATCCTTTAGCGCTGGCAATATCTGTCAAAGACATTTGTCTGTCGATACTTTGAATAATATAAACCTTTACACCAGATTTATTTACAACTGATTTAACTACCATATCCTGAGGACGAATAATTTCTTTCTCCTCAACATATCTTTTAATAAGCTCTATAAAATCTTTGCCATATTTTTGTGCTTTTCCAGTTCCAACACCCACAATGCGTGTCATTTCATCTTGCGTAATAGGATACTGAATAGCCATATCTTCAAGAGAAGGATCCTGAAAAATTACAAATGGAGGAAGATTTAAATTCTTTGCTACTTTTTTTCTTAAATCTTTAAGTATATTAAATAGTTCGTCATCAACAGCACTAGTTTTCCCGGCACCACTCTTACCTTCAATATCGTCATCGTCGTTTTCAAAATCATGGTCTTTGCTTAACATAAAAGGTTCTGGATTATCCATAAAGTTTTTACCTTTTTGATTTACTTTGAGCAAACCATAATTTTCAATATCCTTATCAACAAATCCGGCAACAAGCGCTTGTCTTATGACTGCATTCCAGTATTTGGTATCGTGCTCCGAACCTTGGCCAAAAATCTCCAGCTCATGGTGTTTATATGATTTTATAGCTGTGTTCTTTACTCCGGCTAATACATTTGCAACATGGTCAGATTTAAATTTATCTTTAACATCAATAATTGCTTGTAATGCAAGGACAACATCCTCCATGCCATCAAATTGTTCCTTGGGATGATTACAATTATCACAGTTTTCACAGTTATCTTCAGTATATTCTTCGCCAAAATAATGCAACAACATTCTACGTCGACAAATAGACGATTCGGCATATGCAACTGTTTCAAGCAACAATTGTTTTCCAATTTCCTGTTCGGCAAGAGGCTTGCCTTGCATAAATTTTTCGAGTTTCTGAATATCTTTGTAACTATAGAATGAAATACATTTCCCTTCGCCCCCATCTCTTCCAGCTCGCCCTGTTTCCTGGTAATACCCTTCTAAGCTTTTAGGAACATCATAATGAATTACAAATCGCACATCGGGTTTGTCAATACCCATTCCAAATGCTATTGTTGCAACAATAACATCAATATCTTCCATTAGGAACTTATCTTGATTTTGGCTTCGTGTAGATGCGTCCATCCCAGCATGATATGCAAGTGCTTTTATACCATTAACCTGCAAGGCTTCTGCTACTTCTTCTACCTTTTTACGACTTAAACAATATACAATACCTGATTTACCAGAATTAGTTTTAATAAACTTAATAATTTCCTTTGTTGCATCAACTTTGGGTCTTACTTCGTAATACAGATTTTCGCGATTAAATGATGATTTGAATACACTAGCATCCATCATTTCCAGATTTTTCTGAATATCGCTTTGTACTTTAGGTGTTGCTGTGGCAGTAAGAGCCATAATAGGAGCTTTACCAATTTTATTTACAATTGGCCTAATTCTTCTATACTCTGGTCTGAAATCGTGTCCCCATTCTGAAATACAGTGCGCTTCGTCTACTGCATAGAATGAAATTTTAATTTGTTTTAAAAACTCAATATTTTCTTCCTTTGTTAACGATTCGGGTGCTACATAAAGCAGTTTGGTTCTACCATCTATAACATCCTGCTTTACCTGTTGCATTTGTGTTTTTGTAAGCGATGAGTTTAAGAAGTGAGCAACGCCTACTTCGGTACTAAAACCTCGCATAGCATCAACTTGATTTTTCATTAACGCAATTAAAGGAGAAATTACAATGGCAGTACCTTCCAAAATTAATGATGGCAACTGATAACAAAGGGATTTACCACCACCGGTTGGCATAAGAACGAAAGAATCATTTCCATTCAACACATTTCGAATAACCACCTCCTGGTTTCCTTTAAAAGAATCAAATCCAAAATATTTCTTAAGGTATTCTTTTAATGAAACTTCAGCACCTAAACTCATAGTAAATAAATAAAATTATTTTCTAATCTAATATAAACGAACAATTCTTTTACAGAAATCACTTGGAATTCTTTTTGGGACATGTTTTGATTTATTCCTAATCAGATTATTCCAAAATTAAATACATTTGTATATAAATTTACGATATTTTTTTATAATTGGTTTAATTATTCATTCTAAATTACATCTAAATTAATAAACACCACAACACAAGAAAACATAAACCCATGAATATTATAAAGTTAGCCAAGGAAACGATATTACAGGAAGCCGAATCCATTAAACGATTAGCGGATTATATCGATAAGGATTTCGAAAAGGTGGTTAAATTGATCTATAAAAGCAAAGGCCGTGTAATTGTAACAGGTATTGGCAAAAGTGCCAATATTGCTAATAAAATTGTTGCTACATTAAATTCAACAGGAACACCTGCCATTTTTATGCATGCTGCCGACGCCATACATGGCGATTTGGGAATTGTTCAGGAAGATGATGTTGTGATATGCATTTCGAAAAGCGGTAATACTCCAGAAATAAAAGTTCTTGTACCATTAATTAAAAGCCGCGGTAATGCATTAATAGGAATGGTTTCAAGTATAGACTCATTCTTAGGAAAGAATGCTGATTATGTTCTTAAATCAACAGTAGAAAAAGAAGCATGCCCGAATAATCTGGCACCAACATCGAGCACAACAGCTCAATTGGTTATTGGAGATGCTTTGGCTGTTTGCCTGCTCGAGTACAGAGGATTTTCGACCGAAGACTTTGCTAAGTATCATCCTGGTGGTGCACTTGGTAAAAAACTGTACATGCGGGTTAGTGATTTGTATAAAAATAACGAAGTACCCAAGGTTTTAATAAACGAAAACGTTAAAAATGTAATTATTGAAATAAGTTCAAAACGTCTTGGTGTAACTGCAGTATTGAACAATACAGGTGATCTTGCGGGAGTAATTACTGATGGCGATATTCGTCGTATGCTACAAAAAAACGATAAAATTGAAAAACTCACCGCAAAAGACATCATGTCGGCTAACCCAAAAACCATTGACAAAGATGAGCTGGCAATAAATGCTTTTCAGCTGATGGAAAACAACAATATTACCCAGTTGGTTGTTACAAGCAAGAAAAAATATGTTGGTATTGTGCATATTCACGATATCCTGAAAGAAGGAATTGTTTAAATCAAATTTGATGACGGAAGAAAAAAAGGAAATGACTTTTCTTGAGCATCTTGAGGAACTGCGATGGCACATCGTTAGATCAGCCCTTTCTATTGTGATTTTTGCTTCTGCCGCATTTATATTTAAGGATATTATATTCGATAAAATCATTCTTGCTCCTAAAAATCCCAATTTCATAACCAACAGATTATTGTGTGAATTTGGAAATTGGATGGAAATACCTGCATTATGCATTAACTCTGTTCCTTTTCAGCTTATAAATATTAACTTAACCGGACAGTTTACAACCCACATTAATATTTCAATTGTTGCTGGATTAATTCTAGCCTTTCCTTATGTCTTCTGGGAAATCTGGCGATTTATTAAGCCTGCATTGCATACCAACGAATTAAAACACACCCGGGGAGCAGTGCTTATAAGCTCTCTGCTTTTTATTACAGGAGTATTATTTGGGTATTTTATCATTGTTCCTCTTTCAACTGATTTTCTGGGCTCATATTCGGTAAGTGCTGATGTTCTAAATCAAATCAATCTCAAATCGTACATTTCGACAATAACCTCTATTACACTTGCCGGAGGAATTGCTTTTGAATTGCCTGTATTAATTTATGTTTTAAGCAAGGCGGGCATTGTAAGTTCTACCTTTTTAAAAAAATACAGAAGGCATTCAATAATTGTTATTCTAATTATTGCGGCCATAATAACACCTCCTGATGTTTTTAGCCAGATTTTGGTTGCAATTCCTTTGTTCGCACTTTATGAGGTAGGTATTATAATTGCAAAAAAGATTGAGCGAAAAGCCAATTAATCCAAGATTAGCCTTAAATTTATTTTTTCTTAATTGATCTCATGAAAAATTTTACAAAATTTAATATACTTTCCTTCATCCTTTTTTTACTTCTGGTTTCGGGTGCAAATGCCCAAATTACCAAAATCAGGGGGTCAATAAAGGATGCTATTACTAATGAACCACTCCCGTTTGTAAATATATCTTTTAAAAACAGTTCGATTGGAACAGTTACAAATACGGATGGAATATTCTTTTTCGAAACACGCACACCTACTGATTCATTAATTATTTCCTTTGTGGGATATGAAACACAGATACGTGCTATTCAAAAAAATAAATATCAAGAGTTTAATATTTTGCTAAATCCAAAATCAGTTTATCTTGATGAAATAGTGATTTTACCATCAGAGAACCCAGCTCATCCTATTTTGCGGAGTATTATTGCTAATAAAAAATATAATAATCCAACATATTTAAACTCGTATACTTATCAAGTATATAATAAATTGGAAATTGATGTAAATAATGTGGATGATGATTTTAAAAAGAATAGCTTTTTGCGTGATTTTCAGTTTATTTTCGATTATGTTGACACGAATGCTATTACCGGAAAAACCTTTTTACCGGTATTTATAACCGAAACCTTTTCAGACTATTATTTTAATCGAGATCCAAAAATTGAAAAAGAGATAATAACAGCAACCAAAATCTCGGGATTTGATAATGAAAGCTTATCGCAATTTACTGGAAAGATGTACCAGAAAATTAATATTTATGAAAACTTCGAAACTGTCTTCGAACCTGGTTTTGTTAGCCCTATTGCAGATTTCGGACTTCTTTATTATAAGTATTATCTTTTAGATAGTGCCTTTATTGATAATCATTGGTGTTATCAGATATCATTTATCCCCAAACGAACTATGGAACGCACCTTCAGAGGTGATTTCTGGGTACACGATACTACATTTGCAATTAAAAAGATTCAGATGCGAATGGCAAAAGATGTTAATATTAATTACATAAACGACTTTGTTGCTGAGTATGAATTCAAACAATTAGACAACAAAGTTTGGTTCCTAAGTCATGATAATCTTTTTTTCGATTTTAATATTCGCGACAAAGCAACTGGTTTCTTTGGAAGGAACTCTTCAGATTATATAAATATTTCGTATAACAAAGAATTACCTACTGAAATTAAGGCGCTAAGTGACAATGTGGTTGTTAAAGAAGATGCCCTTAAACAAGAAGATGGTTTTTGGGACAATTACAGACCCGTTGATTTAACTGCCCGTGAAAGAGATATTTATAAAATGGTAGATTCTATACAGGGTGTACCAATTTATAGAACGTATGAGAAAATTGCCGGAATGTTTGCCATGTACCATTATGAAATAGGGTATTTTGAACTCGGTCCATATTATAAAACCTACAGTTTTAATGAGATTGAAGGAAACCGTTTACGACTCAGTGGCCGAACAAGCAATAAATTCAGTACTAAATTAATGATTAGTAGCTTTATTGCATATGGTGATAAAGATAATCGATTAAAATATGGCGGAGGAGTCTTATATATTTTCAATAAAAATCCACGTAAAGCGATAAGTTTTGACTATAAGCACGATATGCAACAACTTGGTCAAAGCCCTAATGCACTTACTGAAGACAACTTCTTTACATCAATTCTTAGACGAAACCCCAATTATAAACTCTCCTTAGTTAATGATTTCTCAACTTCTTATGATCATGAATGGTTTCAAGGTTTTTCAAATAAGCTATCATTTAATTATAAACAAATTGAGCCTACCGAATATATTCCATTTCAAAGACTAAGTGGGTTAGATACATTGCCGTTAAACAATCTTACTATTTCTGAAATAACGCTAAATATCCGGTATGCACAAAACGAGAAATATCTGAGAGGCGAGTTCGAAAGATTTAGTCTTGGTACAAGCAAACCCATATTTAATATTTTCTTTACTGTAGGGTTAAATAATGTATTGCAAAGCCAATACGAATACTATAAGATAAGTGCAAATGTATCGCATAAAGTCCCCTTAAGTCCCTTTGGATATTTCAAATACATAATAGACGGTGGAATAGTATTTGGAAGTGTTCCCTATCCATTGCTCAAATTGCACGAAGGAAACGAAACATATGCGTTTGATAAGTATGCATTTAATATGATGAATTACTATGAGTTTGCGAGCGACAAATATATAAGTATATACGCAGAGCAACACTTTCAGGGATTTTTCTTCAATAGAATTCCCTTGCTTAAGAAATTGGAACTAAGAGAAGTGGTGTCGGGCAAATTTCTTTATGGCGAACTTAGTAAAAAGCATCAGAATGTAATGTTATATCCCGAAGGATTATATAGTTTATCGAAACCATATTATGAGGTAAGTGCCGGTATTGAAAATATTCTTAAAATTTTTAGAGTCGATGCCATGTGGCGACTAAGCTATCTTGATCATGAAAATATTGATCGATTTGGAATTCGATTAGCTGTGCAGATTGTTTTCTAAAAAAATATCCCTACAAAGAAATCCTCCGAAGGGATATTATTACAGACTGACTTAAATATTTGTTCTTACGTTTTAAAATGTAAATGCAATAAATGGGGCAATATTCCATACGGATGGATTCTGATAAAACGATGTTAAATAATTACCTTTTAGCCCAACATTGAGCGTATTTCTTTTAAAAATTGCATATTCCATGCCCACCCCGAAAGCCAATCCATACATATTTTTAAATTGATATCCAGTATTGTAATTAGCTCCCTGAAATTCAATGTGGACATCATTCGCAATAATATAGGAATATGCTAATCCAAAATCGATAAACAATGAACTTTTATGTGATTGATTATTATATCTAAACATTATGTTCGTATTTAAATAGTTTAAATCTATAATTACTGATGCGACATCTTCCTTATACTCATAATTACTTGAAGAAAACTCAAATTCAGGATGAAATGTAAAATTCAGATTATTTTTAAAAACCGGGATATCAAAAAAGACTCCATAGGACAGGTTATACTGTGGATTAAAATTATCTTGTGAAATATATAAATGATACACTCCCTCAAGCTCAAAGGAATAAAAAGCAAAATAGTAATCATCTTCGAGAGTAAATTTATGTAATTGAGCAGAAGCAAAAACTCCTCCCTTAAAATAAGGGATTTTTTTGTTGCTGCAATTATTGAGTCTTGATGAAAATGCAGGTAAACTAATTTTATTGTAATTAACCAGCTTTATAATATCTGAAACATTTTCACAATTGTGAGCCAAATTTTTTAGGACACCGACAAATTCCCTTTCATCCCTTGGTATTAACACAAGATCATTCCCTTCTTTGTAATAAAACTTTTTACCTTCTTTACTGTAATAATAGAAAATATATGGTTCATTAGAATTTAGTTTCTCTAAAAATACTTGATCACCCTCTATTTCCATCAATACATAAATTTCGTCTTTATCATTACCAAATTCAATTACACTAGTTTTGTCATATCTAACAGGCTGGCTTTGTTTGCTTTCATAAAACAATACAGACTCAGCATTGCCTTTAATTTTTTCAAGAAAAATAAATCCCCCTTTATATTCATTATTTTTTGAAATTATATATCCTTTCTCTGCAGAACTGTTTTCTTTAAAACTGCTCACAGGAGTTGAAATCCCTTGAGAATATGTAATTGTTATCCCAAAAAACATAAAGAAAACAACAAGTGTTTGTAATGATTTCATTAATTTATCCTCCGATTATTATTTATTAAATTATTATTTAGATCTAAATAAATTTACTGAAAGGTTTATCGAATAAGAAGTAAAATCTGCACTCCAATTAACATTTTCAAATAATCCTCTTTCAGGCATTCTATTAATTTCAACACTAAACCAGTTATTATAATTGTAACCAAGCCCTAATCCTACAAATGAAAAAGTTTTTCCAAGTATCTCATAATCTCTGTCATCGGAATAATCGACTATTGAATTAAAATTCATATCATACTGCACAGATACTCCAAGAAAAAATTTTGATTTATCAGTAAGGAAAACAAAATACCGCACACCAAAACCTATTTCAACGGAATTTATCTGAGCAGTAACGGTTCCCATATCATAAAAAGTTTTATATTCCTGTTCAAAATGATAACTGCTAAATATCGGTTCAACAAATAATGCCCATTTACCTTTATTAACAGGTAAAAAGAATTCAGCGTTTAATCCTACACGAAAACCATATTCTGAACCAAAATCAATATTTAATGGATCATCAGGTTCGCTATGGATGTTCGAAATTGATAATGAAGACAATGAAATGCCGGCCTTGGTAAAAAGATTAATATTTGTTTTTTTATTCTTGTCTTTACTATATGTCAATCCCTTTGCCTCATTAAAGCGAATAAAATAATTCCTTAGTTCTTTTGATGTGTATTCAACCAGTGAAATCTCCTTAACAGACATGTTTTCAATATTTACATCTGTATATAACTGGTTTTGAAAAGTATTATTTGTAAATGTATTGCCTGATTCAGTCGTGTATTTTTTATAAATTAATTGCTGTGGTAAGGAATCCTGAAGAGAATAAAAAAATCTTTTTAAACTACTTTTTTTATAAGAATAGAGCGTAGCAACTCCCTCAATCTCAATTTTAAGATAAACCGTATCAATATCCCATTCAGGAGACCTGTTGTAACTTAGCAAGCTCATATTAGTTCCTGATTTATCAATTGGAAGAATATATCTTTTATATGTTGAGTATTCATAAATTCCGAACTCCTTTACTTGTTCAATAGTAAAAACTTTTGATTTGTCATTTTCGCTAATCTTATAAGTAACGTTTGTCGGATTATTACTCCAGTCAAGATTTTTAATTAAACATTCCGTTTTTACATCCTGATTATCTATAAAGTATCCTTTTTCATAACTAATTTGGGTAAATCCGTTAGCTGTAATAAGGATTAAGGCAATAGTAAGTAGTTGCTTTTTCATTAATTTTTAGGGTTTAATAATTTATAACAAGGAATACAAATATATTTTTTTTTGTCAATAAAAAAATAACTAATTCAGATTTGGTTATAAATATTTACATTTGCAAAAACATTATTCAATGGATCAGGTACAAAAGTCGAAACTGAGAACAGACGATTTATATAAAAAATATCGCTCAAGAACAGTTGTAAAAGGGGTATCGGTTGAAGTAGAACAAGGTGAAATTGTTGGGCTGCTAGGTCCAAATGGAGCAGGAAAGACAACCACTTTTTATATGATTGTTGGTTTAATTACTCCATACTCAGGCAAAATATATCTTGATGATAAGGATATTACCAAAGAACCTGTTTATAAACGTGCTCAACAGGGTATTGGTTACCTGGCTCAAGAAGCATCTGTTTTTCGACAACTAAGCGTAGAAGATAATATTAAGGCTGTTTTAGAAATGTCGAATATTCCTAAAGAAGAACAAAGAGAACGAGTAGAAACATTATTGAATGAGTTTGGGTTAGTAAAAATACGAAAAAGTCTGGGCATCCAACTTTCTGGTGGCGAACGACGTAGAACTGAAATAGCAAGAGCACTTGCTATTAAACCTAAATTTATTTTACTCGACGAACCTTTTGCTGGTGTCGATCCTATAGCTGTTGAGGATATTCAGGCTATTGTCTCTCACCTAAAAGACAAAAATATAGGTATTTTAATTACTGATCATAACGTACACGAAACACTATCAATAACGGATCGAGCTTATCTTTTATTTGAAGGAAACATTCTTAAATCAGGTAGCGCAAGTGATCTTGCTGAAGATGAACAAGTGAGGCGAGTTTATCTTGGGAAAAATTTTGAATTACGTGATATTACTAAAAACGATTAATCGTAAACTTTTATAAGGAATCCCAAGGACAATTATCTTAGTTCATCCTTCTAAGAAATTAACAATACCTGTAAAACAACCAATTCATAAAATTTTGATATCTAATTTTCTGCTTTATCTATTTGATTTCATTTAAATTTTCAATTAAATTGTTTTGCATATAAAAAATTTAGATATCTTTGCACGGTCTTTTTGCGGATGTGTCGTAATTGGTAGCCGAGCTAGACTTAGGATCTAGTGCCGTAAGGCGTGGGGGTTCG
>JAIFLC010000066.1 GCA_020049295.1 Bacteroidota bacterium | reverse complement strand
GGGTTCTTTTAAAATCTTTTCTCATTTTTCATGTATTGATTTTTCTTTCTCCAATATCGGCACACATGGTAGCTAAAGTTTCTAATCTTTATAAAAAAGAAGAAAATAAATAAATTGTGTCCATAAAAAATAAGCATAGAAAAGTATAGAATTTACAAACACAGATAAATCCTAATTATACTACTTAGATCAAATTTAATAGAGAATCTTAGAATTATAGTATAGATTTTATATTTTTACAATAAATAAAACCTATTATATGAAAAAATTAATCTTTCTGTTAGCATTACCATTATTATTTATATTTCAATCGTGCGACGAAGAAAAATCCAATAAAAACGACATTCTGGATTATAGCATAGTAAGCTCAAGTTATGCTGAATTAGATGTAGAAACAAAAGTTATTAGTACTGTTGAGAAAAAAGTATTTGTTGCAATCTCAAATACCGAGATTGAATCTATTTTTCCATTAAGTATTACTCCTCAAATTAAAATTTCGTCAGGAGCAAAAATAATCCCGGAATCAGGTGAGATGATCGTATTTAATACACCAGATGATATTGTTAATTATGAAGTTACAAGTGAGGATGGTAGTAAAAAATCTTGGATTTTACAACTTGTTCATAAGCAAATACAAAATTCGGATTTTCAAACATGGTATTCCGTTAATTTAACAACTACAGTAGGATATAAAGAAGTTGGGTTATCAGGAAATACAACTTTATGGGCATCAGCAAATGCCGGTACAAGTTCGTATAGTGTATATAATACCTTGCCTTATGTTCAGGGTGAAGATACGATGGTACTTATAAAAACAGATGAAGCAGGGCTTATTCCAATAGCTGCAGGAACATTATTCGCTGGAAAATTTAACCTTGCAGGAGCAATTACAAATCCAACCGATCCTAAAAAAGCAACTGCACTTGGGATACCATATTTTTGGAGACCAGTTTCGATGAGATTCTTGTTTAAATATACTGCTGGGGATGATTACATTAAAGCTACATTAGATGATCCTGGCAATCTGTTTGGAGGTTTTACAGAAACAGAAGAGATTGGAGAAGATAGCTGTAGCATTTATGCAATTCTTGAAAAACGCACGAATGATGACATTCTTGAGATTGGTCGAGCAAATTTTGTTTCCGAAACCACTGCTGATTTTGCTGAGCAGACCATTAATTTTGTTTATTCAAGTAGTGAAATACCAACTCACATTTCCATCGTTTTTACATCAAGTAAATACGGTGATTTTTGGACAGGTGCACAAGGAAGCGAACTAATTATAGATGATCTGGAACTTATTTATTAATTTTTTAATGAAAATACGAATTTTTAGAATCTTCATATTTTTTTCTTTTGTATTAATTCTTTCTTCTCTTAAAACAACTGGACAAGAAAGAAAAATAGAAATTTACCCTGCAATAGGCGCTGATCTTGGCGGAGCTGTTCCATTTCCATTCTCCGATATACCTGATGGCGCCGGTGGAACTCCTGCACCTTATGTATTTCTTGGTTTAGGTGCAGAATATCCGATTAAAGAAAACTGGAAAATTGCCGCAGAAGTTAATTACAGGGTTATTTCATTTACTGCAGATGCACGAGTTATTAGTCAGCGCTATTATCCAGGCGATGGATCAGTAATGTACTTTTCAGGCGATACATATACTGATATTGAATTAAGAATGGTTGAATTTCCTTTAATAGGGATTTATCAATTGCGCGATAGCCGTGCTGTACTTTTTGGAATTTACTATTCAATTATTCTTGAAGGAACGTTTAACACAGATGCCAGACACGGTGTTATTAATGCTGATAAAAATATTACTGATAATGCAATTTTACCTCAAGACCCGGGAGCAAATGTAGACTACTCCTTTAGTGAAGATTTAGACAATTATGATTACGGTGTTCTTCTTGGTTATCGATATAAACTAAGTGAAAAAATGAACTTATTTGGTCGCATTCAGGTAGGTTTTAAAAGTATATTTAAACCTGATTTTGAAAATATCGATTACGAAATGTACCAGATACGTTTAAATATTGGTGCATCATATAGAATTTTCTAAAAATATCTTTCCCTTTTAAAATTTTCCATTGTTAAAGGTCAACTATTTTGGCTATTTTATGTTATACTATTTATTTGAATAACTAAAACTGAAATAATAATTTTTTAAAATCGAACCTTTTAAATATCTTTAATAAATTTTTTGAAAAAATGTTAATTTTTCTATCCAGCAAGTTTTTAACAACCAATTTTGAGTTAATACTCATTATCTTGCTATTATTATATATTCTCTACCTTCAACTAAGGCTGGCTAAGAAAAATCATATAATAGAATCCTATTTATTGAATTTACAGAAGAAACAAGAAGATTGGAGCAAAACAGAATATCAATCTATTTCCGGGAGTTTTGGCAAGAAAGTAATTAAGGATAAATTTTTAAATGATGATATTTACAATTTCTTGTTTGGCAATAACGAAGAGGTAAAAATATATCTTCATTATACTCGCGAAAAATCTGTTGCAAACGAAATTTTGTCTGAAGGGTTTAAGTTTGTCAATTCTTTTTATAAAACAGCTGAACTGGTTTTTAACGACAAACTTTATTTAATGCATAGGCATAATGAGCACAAGCAATTTGGTGAGTTCGTAATGGTTATTAGCATCTCTAAGAAGAATTTCAATAAGTATACTCAAGAATTATCAAAACTTCAGGCAAAAAATATTGCGGTAGAACAAATACTAACCGAGGTTCCTCATCAGACTGACGAAAATGGTGAAGAAATTTTTACATCTCCAAGGCAATTTATTAAGGGGTATTTTAATTATCTAAATGGATCAATAGTCACAAATCCATACTATAATCCAGACTATCTATCTCCAAAGTTTGATGAAAATTTGAAAAAACTAAAAAGTACTGCTTCATAGTCTGTTTTGTTTTATTATCCTAATAATAAATATATATTTAGATTTGTTGTCCACAAAATATATTTTTGTTGGTAAATAATCCAATCGCAGAAAATGAAACAGAATTATAGTATACTTTTACGATATGAATTATATTTTTTTATTGGGTTTCTGTTCATAAATTTATTACCCTTCCTATTTTTTAAATTTTTACCCACACTTGATGGACCTTCACACCTGCATAATGCAAACCTAATATACAATTTAGGTTTCGGCGATTCATCCTTCATAACTAACTATTACCAATTTACAGGTGAGCTGCTCCCCAACTGGAGTGGTCATTTTATGCTGGCTTTATTTAATTCTTTTCTTCCTGGGTGGATAGCAGAAAAAATGGTTGTCTTAATATATCTTATTATGTTGCCATTAAGCTTCAGATGGTTTATTAAAATGATTAATCCTGACAATTTTCTCTTTTCCTATTTCATTTTCCCATTTTGCTATTCATTTACCTTTTTCCTTGGATTTTACAATTTTAGTCTGGCTCTTATTATCTTGTTTTTAATTCTGGCCTTTTGGATCAATATTCAGCGAAATCTCACAATTCCAAAAATTCTGCTTCTTTTCGTTCTATTTACAGCCCTTTATTTTTCGCATCTGTTTGTTTTCCTTATCTCAATAATGGCCATTGGAGTAATCCTAATTAAAGACCTAATAATTGAAAGAGAGAATAAGACCTGGAATATGGCATTCAATTGTCTTTGCAAAAAAATTGCTGTTATTTTTTTAACTTCGGGTATATGGATTTTCTTTAGTTATAAATTTCTTGAATCAAGGAACTCATTTAATTATTCTTATATATCAAAGATAGAATTACTAAAATGGATTAGGGATATTCGACCAACAATAGTTTTCAATTTTGGACATGAGGGTGTTTATACACATGTTCTTTTCTATCTAATTGTTATTTTAACTGTTATTGCAGCATTTCATAAAATAAAGGAGATAGCAAAAACTAAAACTAATTTCAGGGAACTATTAGTTAATTTAGCTATACAAAATGATTTATGGTTTATATTTTCCTTTCTTTTGCTTTTAATGTATTTCTTCATGCCCGATTCGAATGGATATTCAGGATATTTTTCAGTACGCATGGGCCTATTGCTTTATTTGTTTTATATAGTCTGGTTAGCAACCAAGAAATACAATAAGTGGATTTTAATCACATCTGTAGTACTTGTATTTTTTGCGAATAGCGGATTAAATTTCTATTATTTGAAACAGGTTAAACAGTTGAACAAACTTGCAACAGAAATTAATCAGCAAAGTATCTTGATTGATAGTAATTCTCTTGTCTTGCCAATGAATTTTTCTGAAAACTGGATGCACGGACACTTTTCAAATTACCTTGGAATAGACAAACCTATTGTTATTCTCGAAAATTATGAATGTGGAACCGGTTACTTCCCCATAAAATGGAATGATAATTTCCCAAATACAACAATTGGTAATCTTTCTAAAAACGAGTTTTGTACTGATTGGAAAACAAATTCATTAAGTACTGTTCAATACCCAGTAAATTATGTTTTTATTCTGGGAAATCAACATGAATTAGATAATAATGAATGTGCTCAATCATCAATCAAAAAAATCACAAAATACTACAACCTAATATCCAAAACTGAGAATACCCAATTGTATCAATTGATTGAATAATATATAAACTATTAAAAACATGATAAATAATTCATAGACATTTCCATCATGTTTTTAGCCACCTGTAATTTGAATTTAATTTCTGATAATTTTCGATTGATGATTTATGGATTCCTGATGAATAGCCTTAAAAACTCTCTCAACAAATCGTTTGCTTAATCCTTTGCGGTTTCCGGCATCAATACTTCGTTGCAACAATTCACACCATCGATCATGCTGTAAAATTGAAAGATTATGTTTCTTCTTAAAACTACCAATCTGATCAACAACCTGCATTCTCGAATGGAATAAACTCAGTAATTCATTATCAATTATATCAATTTCTGATCGATAGGTCTGGAGTTCTTTCTGAATTCTTTGATCATAATTATTCGTAACCGGTAGTCTGAGATTTCTAACCATTTCAATAAACTCCATGGGTGTAATTTGTTGTTTCGAGTCGCTCCAGGCTTCATTTGGATTATGATGTACTTCAACCATTAGTCCATCAAAATTAAGGTCCAATGCTAATTGCGACACTTCGGAAACCCGGAGTTTATTACCTGTAATATGACTTGGGTCGACAATAATTGATAAATCGGGAATTTCTTTTTTCAGATCGATTGGTATTTGCCATTTGGGTGGGTTCCTAAATTCATCGTGATGATACATGCTAAAACCACGGTGTATAGCTCCTATTTGCTTATGACCTGCTTTTTTGAATCGTTCAATTGCTCCAATCCAGAGATTAAGATCAGGATTTACCGGATTTTTAATCCAAACAGGAATATCTACACCACTTAATGATTCGGCAATTTCCTGCACTGCAAATGGATTTGATGTGGTTCGGGCGCCAATCCATATCATATCGATATCGTTACGCAAAGCTTCGTAAACATGCTTAAAGTTTGCAACCTCGGTACATGTTTTTAATCCATACACAGTTTTAATCTCTTTTAACCATTTTAATCCGATGGAGCCTACTCCTTCGAACTGATCGGGTCGTGTGCGTGGTTTCCATGCTCCGGCACGGAAATAATCAATTTCAGAGTTTTGTAATTGTTCCGCTGTAGCAAACAAGCTTTCGCGTGTTTCAATACTGCATGGACCCGCAATTAATATTGGTTTCTGTTCTTTGTTTGCAAGAATAGTTACTTCTTGTTCTGATTCTTTAGTTTTCATTTGTAATTATTTTAGGGTTTCGTAAATTATATTTTCTGTATGCATAATTGGCGTGATGAATAAATTCGCCAAGGTTAAGAGTATCGTTATGTTGAATAAGAGTTCGAATTTTGCATAGATTATCAATATACTCATCGAGTGCATGAATAACATTTTCTGAATTCTGCAATAAAATAGGAATCCACATTGTTGCATTCGAATTGGCCAGACGAATGGTTGATAAAAGTCCGCCACCCGATAGTTTAATATTATCATCCAAAAATGATTTATCAGAAAAAATACTGTTTGCCAGTGCAAATGACGAAACATGTGATAAATGCGATAAATAGGCTAAAGCATGATCATGATCTGATGATGATAAATACTCAACTCCGATTTTCAACTTTCGAAAAATAGCTTCAACTGTGTCTAAATAAGGATTATGACTAAGTTCTTTATCGCAAATAATACAGAACTTACCTTCGAATAAATTGACATCTGCAGCTTGGGGACCACTGAATTCTGTTCCGGCCATCGGGTGTGCAGCAATATAGTTTCTTCGAAAAGGGCTTGTTTTTACTGCATCAGCAATATGTTTCTTTGTCGATCCAAAATCAACAATAATCTGATTCGTATTTTTACCAAGAATTTCTGGTAACATCAATATTATTTGATCAACCGGCGCAGCAAGGAAGATAATATCCGATGATTTTATTGCTTGTTTTACAGAAACCTCTTTTTCAATGATTCGCTTAATTAAAGCATATTGTAAATTTTCAGCACTAACATCGAACCCCTGAATAACCCAGTCGGGATAATTCTTTTTTAAATCCAGAGCGAAAGAGCCACCAATTAATCCTAATCCAATAATTGAAATTATCATATTCTAAAATTTTAAATAGATTCTGTTTAAAGCCTCGTGTATTCGGGAAACAGGATTACATAATGAAATCCGAATATACCGATCTCCATTTTTCCCAAAAATGCTGCCTGGTGAAACGAAAACATGGGCATCATTCAATAATTTATCCGACAACTCATATGAATCTTTATAAAAAGCAGGAATCTTTGCCCAAATAAACATTCCAACCTGATCAGCATTATAATCACATCTGAGTTTATCAAGTAGTTGAAAAACATGAGATTTTCTTTCAAAATAGATATGATTGATTTGCTTGTACCATTCTTCATTGCTTTGCAAAGCAATAGCCGCAGCCTCCATTACGGGCAAAAACATTCCTGAATCGATATTGCTTTTAACTCGTTGTATTGCATCAATAAAACTGCTCTTTCCGGCAATCATGCCTACTCTCCAACCAGCCATATTATGCGATTTGCTTAATGAGTTTAACTCAAGTGCAATATCTCTGGCGCCATCAGCATTAAAAATACTTGTGGGTTTATCGTTCAGAATAAAACTGTACGGATTATCATTTACCAAAATGATATTGTGCTTTTTTGCAAAAGCAATTAGCAATTCGAATAACTGAACTGATCCCCTTGCTCCTGTAGGCATATTTGGATAATTAATCCACATTAACCTAGTTTTATGTTTAAAGACTAAATCTTTAAGCTCCGAAAAATCGGGTTCCCAATTATTTTCTTCGGTAAGATTATAAGGCACAGCTATTGCACCAACCATTTCAGCCGCTTTTTTATATACAGGATAACCGGGATCAGGAATCAACACATGATCGCCTGCATGTAAAAAACTTAAGCAAACAGAGAATATACCTTCCTTAGAACCCATAAGAGGAAGTATCTCTTTTGCTGGATTCAAATCGACATTAAAAAACTTCTTGTACCAGACTGAATATGCATTTCTAAGATTCTCGGTACTCGAGTATCCCTGGTATCCATGATTTAGTGGATTAAGAGCTGATTGAATTAATGCATCAACGGCTTCTTTCGAAGGCGACAAATCTGGGTTGCCAATGCCAAGGTTTATTATATCAAAACCCTGCTGGTTTAATAAAGCAATCTCCTTTAGTTTTTTTGAGAAATAATATTCGGTTACTCCGGATGTTTTCTCTTGCGTTTTGGTTTTCATAGGTAATTTTTATTGGTTTTGTATTTGATTAAATGAATGAACAGCTTCGATGTAGCAACCTAAATTAATGAACTCATGGGTCAGTGGTTTTATAGCTCCCATCATACTCAGGAAATGTGAATAGCTCTGATATTTTACATCAATAAAAAAGCGGTAATGCCATGGTTCGCCGATTATGGGCGATGATTCTATCTTGGTTAAATCAATATCATAAAAAGATATTATTGATAAAATCTGAGATAAACTTCCTTTTTTGTTTGGTAATACGATACTTAATGATGCTTTACCTGAATTCTCTAAACCCTCACTTTCGTTTTTAATTTGAATAATCCAAAATCTGGTAAAATTCTTTTTGTTTGTTTCTATTCCTTTAGCTAGTGTTTTCAATCCATATAAATCAATAGCACATTGACTCCCAATTGCTCCAACTCCTGTCAGGTTATTTTCGGCTACTTCTTTAATACTTATTGCTGTATCATCCGATTCGACTATATTAATGTGCGGATAAGCTCTGAAAAAGTCGCGGGTTTGATTAATAGCCATATAATGCGAACGAATTTCTTTAAGTGATAAAAGAGTATCGCCAGGTAATAAAGCTAGATTCTGTTGAATTCGAAGAAATATTTCACCACAAATTGATACACCAGATTCTCTCACCAAATCTAGGTTATGGTGAATTGTGCCCGAAATAGTGTTTTCTATTGCTATAACTCCATAATCAACTAAATTAGTTTTTACCGATTCAATTAGCTCTGTAAAAGTTCTATTCTCGATAATTTCAATTTTGAGATTATTGAAATACTGTCGTGCTGCAACCTCATGAAATGCTCCCCGAATACCCTGAATACTCACTTTCATTTCTATTCTTATTAAATTATTATCAAAAAAAATCCCAGGCCATTTGCCCGGGATTCTGTTATACAATTTATCTTTTATCACACTATTGCATACAACTTCCCGGGCTGCTTTTAAAAAAGTAACCGTAATAAAAGAAGCTGTATACATTAATCGACTTTATCATAACAAAAAACCCGCCTTTGGGGCGGGTAGCTTATATTTTCTATATTGAAATTCAGATAATATACTTACTGCCCGCAGTGCAGACTAAAATAATAATAAGTATATGATCTAAATAAATTCATAACCAGTTGTCAATAGATGCAAATGTAGAAAAAAATTCTAAAAAACTAATCTTCTGAAATATTTTTCTCAAATATTTTACGAAGCTATATTGAATTATACGTAATTAAAAAGTAATTTAATTTCTGTATCTTAGCATGGTAAAGCGAATTAGAAAGATAACAATAAAAATATGGTAATGAATAAGATTGCTACCTTCATTGAGAAATTCATTATTTACGCTCTTATCGTAATGATGGTCATAGTTTTAATTTTGGCTACCATTGAATTGGGCTATTATCTTGTTATAAATATCCTCGATTCAAACTATCTGCTTATTGATTTAGACAACCTAATGGACTTGTTTGGAGTTTTTCTATTAGTTCTAATAGGCATTGAGTTGCTCGATACAATTAAAGTATATCTTCGTAGAAATGTTGTACATGTCGAAGTTGTTGTATTAGTAGCAATAATTGCTATAGCAAGAAAAGTGGTTGTTCTAAAAATCGAACAACTAACCGGTGAATTAATAATGGGGATTGGGGTACTTATAATTTCTCTTTCAGTTGCCTACTATTTAATAAAAAAATCAGGATTATTGGTTTGTGATATGAACAAAAAAGAGACAAAAGAGAAGACTGAAACAGATGAACCAATAAATGAATAGCGCTTTCGAGATTTGATATTAAATACTAATTTTATTAAAAGATGTTTTTAACAGTAGTTTTATTAATTCTGGGATTGGTTTTATTGATTAAAGGAGCCGATTGGCTTGTAAAAGGAGCTTCATCCTTAGCAAGAAAACATAATATTTCAGAATTAATAATAGGTTTAACCATTGTTGCCTTTGGTACATCAGCACCCGAGTTAGTCGTAAATACAATCGCATCATTCGAAAATCATCCGGATATAGTTTTTGGTAATATTATTGGTAGTAATAATATTAATCTTTTTCTAATTCTTGGATTTGCTGGATTAATATCACCTCTGGTTGTTCAGCGAAGTACTGTTTGGAAAGAAATTCCTTTTTCACTTTTGGCTGCTATAATTCTGTTAATACTTGCAAATGATCAATTTATTTATCCCAGCTCTTCAAATATGGTTAGCAGGTTTGATGGATTTATTCTACTTGTTTTATTTATCCTTTTCCTTTTATACATATTTCGACAGACTCAAAAAGATAAAAAATTACCAAATCCCCATCAAATTATAATGAAAAATTGGATGGTTTGGGGGTTAATTATTTTCGGTCTTGTAGCACTTGTTATTGGTGGAAAATTAATAGTTGATAGTGCCGTAAAAATTGCCAAAGCAATTGGTATAAGTGAGAAAATCATTAGTTTAACTGTTGTTGCATTAGGCACTTCGCTACCAGAGTTAGCTACATCTGCTGTTGCAGCTTATAGAAAAAACAATGATATTGCCGTAGGAAATATTATCGGTTCAAATATTTTCAACATCTTTTTAATTCTTGGTGTAAGTGCCGTAATTCGACCAGTACCTTATGACCTTAGCTTTAATTTTGATTTATCATTCCTCATGATAGGAACAATGGTGCTTTTTATTGCAATGTTTGTAGGTGAGCAGAAAAAACTTAACAGGTGGCAAGCTGCGCTTCTATTTTGCTTATATATTGGATATACAATTATTCTTTTACGAGGTTAACGTTGCTCCTAAATTAGCACATTCCTGCAAAATCAATTGGTTTTTTGTTACATCATCTTTGGCCAGATATTCTGGTATACTTAGCTTTTTGTATAATTGATGAAGCTCTTCTTCAGTTTTGGTAATCTGTTTTATTACTGCTAATCGGGTTGCTTTGATTACATGTAGTCGGTTTTCTTCGCCCATAACTTCTTTCATGTACTCAAATAAATCTAATACAGGTTGTGCATCACTATCGTCGGATGAACCCATAGATAAAAGTAGCACAAAATCCTTATTCCACTTTTGCCAGGGAGTATGTTTTACTGATTGCTCAGTTATCTGTACATGAACCAATGATCGAAAACGGTCGATTATTAATTTTAAAGGTGATGTTACATAATGGAAATATATAGGTGATGCAAAAACCAACACATCAGCTTCAGCAATTTTTTGGCTTAGTTCATTCCAATCGTCACCTGAAATGGAGCAGCGTTTAATGAGGTTACAACGTAAACAGCCATTGCAGTAATCTATTTTTAAATCCTTGGCAATAACATGATCAATTTGATCGGTATTGCATTTTGCTCCATTTAGAAAATGCTCAATAAGTATTGATGTATTTCCTTGTTTTCGAGTACTTCCATCGAGTACCAATACTTTTTTCATAGTTTATTATTTTGAATTCGTAAAGGAAGTATCTTTAAAATAATCACTCATTGATGAAATCTTACCCTCACTAAACTGAAAAACAGTTACACCGCTATTTGAGTAGGGTTTACCATCTTTGCTTTCACCTTGATTTGTCCA
>JAIFLC010000122.1 GCA_020049295.1 Bacteroidota bacterium | reverse complement strand
AGTGAATCATAATTACCAACCATTCGATAGTCATAAGACCCATCTTCAAGTTTTACAGAATCATAACGACCAACATATACAATTGGAGGCGATGTAGTATCTAGTGCAGCTAAAAACACATCAGCTTTATAAGGATTACCTTCTAATATATAGCTTGAGTTTGGAATAATTGTTGCTTCAAGTTTATTCACTTTTAATGATCCTGCATCAATTTGCTCCAAAAGATATTGTATCATTTCTGATTCTGAATTTCTAACATCTACTTGTAGCTTTGTTAACAATGGCATTACTGCAGCTAAAGGCATAGATTCAAAGTATTTTACTTCCCAACTTCTTTCTGTTCCGTCTTTTGCTGGAGGAGGATTTTCTGTACCTAAATTACTTTCTAAAGAATGTCTAACCCTTATATTATCCTCTTCAACCAATGAAAGCAAATACTCTTTGTATTCTTTTATTTTTTCACGCAATTCATATGCTTTTCCATCCTTATTGCTACCCATAAGAACCATAGACGCATTATCAAATTTATCCTTACCCACAAGCTTTTCATTTTCTATATCGCCATTTTCTGTAATTGCTGTTTTAGATTCACCTGCTTCTAATCCTTGTCCATTAGCAATAACGATATCGCGTTTAACCTGTTGGATAAACTCATAAATCTCATCTGATCGCTTTTGCACTTCGTCGGCTTTTTCTTTCCATGGTTTTACTTTTATTTCATTAAGGGCAAACTGCTCACTAAAAGTACCATATAGTTCTAAATTCTTTGTTGAATAGTTAACTGTGGTTTTTTTAAGACCTTCGTCAACTGCACCAAAGGCTTCCAAAACTTCAGCTGAAACATTTAGCGCTAACATAGCTGTTAACACCAAGTACATCATACCGATCATTTTTTGCCTGGGGGTTTCTTTACCGTGACCCATATTCGTTTAATTTATCTAAACTTAAATATGATTAACTTATGTTCATAGCAGAAAGCATATTGCCATAAACACTATTTAATGCTGAAAGATTCTTATTCAGTTTTGCCATTTCGTTTTTATAATTTGTTGTTTCATCGGCAGAACTCTTCAGGTTATTAATTATTTTCTCCATGTCTCCAGTTAGTAACTGTGAGTTTTTCACCTGTTCATTAGTGTTTTTTAATTGCAGTTCGTAAACCGAATTAAGTGCTGAAAGATTCTTATTAATCAATTCAAGTTTTTCATTATAGGTTTGATTTCCACCTGCAATTGATTTTATATTTGCATGAATTTTTTCTTCAAGTTCTTTATAGTTTTCAATAAAACCCTGACTCGTACTGGTAAATTGTTCAACAATATTTTTACCTGAGTTATTAATTATTTCGGCAGAGTTTTTATATGAACCGATCAGATTATCAACAGAACTAGTCAATTTTTGAGCAGAGCCACTATAAGACTCAGCCATAGTCGAAACAGATTCAGATGCGGACTGCAAATTATCAACAAATTGATTGGTAGCTTTAGCTGCATCAGAAACATTCATTAAGTTTTGTGTTGTTTGATTAAGGTTTTTTAATCCTTTGCCCAGTTTCTCAAAAAGTTCAGGAGTAATCTCAGCATTTTCGAGCATCTCGTCAAGTTTACCAAAACCACCACCTTTTCCACCAGTATCTCTTCCTCTTCCTGTTGGTTGAGTAAACTCACTTTCTTCGCTTATTCCTGCTAACTCAGGATACACAAGAGTCCAGTCAACGTCTTCGTGTATTGGTTCAAAGGCGGAAAAGAAAAAGATTACAGTTTCTGTTCCCATACCTATAATAAGCATAGCCGAAGCCATTGGCCAATGCATAAGTTTAAACAATGCACCCAATATTACGAGAGAGGCTCCCCACCCGTATAGCTTAGCCATAAACTTTTTCCAGAGTGTCGTCTGGGTTAATTCTGATATGTTAATCATAACACAAACCTTTTAAGTTTAGAAAAATACTATTAATTATTTGATCCCAGATATGACCTAACACATCTGAAGCCAATATATGATTTAGCAGAGTCTTGGTATTCATATGCTCTGGTTCCATTTTGAAGGAAATAACCAATATCCTTCCATGATCCACCTCGAATAACTTTACGTTTCATCGAAACAGCATCATCAGGGAGAGCTTCATATTTATAATCAGGATTTAAATCGTGCATAAAAGTATATGCTGATTCATCAAAGGCATTTGCAGTCCATTCAGACACATTTCCGGACATATCAAATAAGCCATATTCATTTGGTGAATAACTGCCAACTGCAACTGTTATAAGACCACCATCATCAACATAATTACCTCTCAGAGGTTTAAAGTTAGCAAGAAAACAACCTTCTTTATTTCTGGTATACATACCACCCCATGGATACATAGCTAAATCTAGATTACCTCGAGATGCATATTCCCATTCAGCTTCATTTGGTAATCTGTAATCTTGAACAAATCCATCACCAGCTTTAGTTAAAAAGTCGTTTAGATATTGTGTTCTCCAAACAGTAAATGCTCTGGCTTGTTTCCAGGTTATTCCAACTACAGGATAATTATCGTAAGATGGATGCCAAAAATACATGTTTGTATATGGCTCATTAAAAGAATAGGTAAAGTCACTTATCCAACAAAGAGTATCGGGATAAACATTGATTACATCTCGAATTACAAATGCTGATCTATCTTCAACATCCATTACTTCTCCAAGTGCATTAACGGCAGTACCTGAATATTCTTTTGTATCAAAATTATATCTGTTTGATTTTTTAGCAGCTTGCTGCATATCAACTCGATAGTATTCGAACATTAATTTACGTGTATCAATTTCTTTTCTTCTGTAAAATCTTTCGTGTTCAGCTAAATATAATTCATTAAGAATTTCTACTTGTTCTTCGTTTTGAAAATCTATTTCGGTTTCCCAGTTAATTATTGGGGGATCGATTGGATTTCCAAATTGATCTTCAGCAATAACAAATTCTTCAATCTGCTCACCAAGTTTTCTTCTCATTATAGAGTCTTGAACATAATACACAAATTGTCGATATTCATTATTAGTAATTTCGGTTTCATCCATCCAGAAGGCATCAACCGAAACGGTTTTGGAGTAGGAAGTCATTGCCCATGCAACATCTTGATCACTTGGACCCATATTAAAACTTCCAATTGGAACGAATGCCATACCATAAGGTTGTGATTCGAACCATCCTTTTCTGCCTTGAACTCCGGTTAATTCGCCCTGATTGTATTGACTACAACCAAAAGTAGCTGCCAAAAGTATAACTAGAACAAGTAGCTTTTTCATAGTATTTCTAAAATTTATTTTGCAAAATAATAATAATTCTTCAAATTGTCTTTATAATAACTTATAAAAATCTAATACTTTTATAACGTTCGGGTGTTTTTTCTTTTTTAACATCAAAACTAAAGCCCATCATAATCTCATGCGAACCACTGTTATAGCTCATTATGTCGGATGTTACAAAATCGTAAGAATACCCAACTTTTACCCAATTGAATAATTCAATACCTAAAACACCAACAATCGCATTATCTGTTCTCCAAGAAACGCCTCCCCATATCTTTTTATTGTATTCGAGCAATGCATTTATACTTAATTGAGAATAAGCTCCATCAGACTGAACGAGAACAGACGGTTTAAACTCGAGTAATGGATTTCTTAATGCCATATCATATCCAGCGCTAACATAATAATGTCGTTGCAAAGATGGATTGCCTTGTTCAAGATCAAATTTAGCTTCGTTTAAATGCGTACTTGCGATTCCCAAATATAAATCATTTGTTTTATAAAATAAACCAAAACCCAAATCGACCATTGCCATTCCTTTTTGATTTTTTGGAATTGCAGGATCATCCTGTCCATCAGCATCTGGATATTTCCATTCACCTGAAATATCTGTATTTACAATCCCTCCCTTTATACCAATTCCTAAAATTCCATTTCCAATATTAACCTTATAAGCAAGTGAAATATTTATTTCAGTATCATTGTTAAAACCAATAACATCATTTTTTATAGATATACCTGCTCCAAGAGGTAATTTGAATAAAGTAAATGCGGCATCTAAATTAAATACACTAACCTGAGGTGCTCCTTTATCCATAAAACCAACCCATTGTTGTCGGGTAAGAGCAAATACATTTATTTTGTCATCGCTACCTGCAAATCCAGGATTAATGGAAAGTTGCGTAAACATATATTGACTAAATTGAGGATCCTGCTGTGCTTTTAAAAACACAGACACCATTAATAAAATGGTGATAAGAAAAATTCGTTTATTCATATTTAAACTATGATTCCTCAACAATTTACTGGTTATTAAAGGTAAAATAACTAAAAATTATATTTCTATACAAGTTTTACTAACAATAAATTGTTAATAAGCTGGATAAAGATATAACTTTATACTTATTAAAATTAATAAAGTTACTTTAGATGAAATTTTTCTTTTATTGAACAATTTTAAAAAGAATAACTATTCAGAATTGATCTTCTGGAATACATTTAGCCATCGATCGGGCAATTCTCCAGAGGTAGCTTTCAAATAATCTTCATAGGTACATGAAATGATTTTTGTTTTAGGGGGATCATTTATAAAGGGGATTTCCATCCACCAACGATCGGTTTTCTCACTCTTATAAAACAATAGTTCGTTATGTGCATTATCAATTGTAACTATAAACTTCTTAAATTGAGATTTACTATCTAAAGGATTTTCAATTATCCGCTGATAGAATCCTTCAATAAAGTACCAGATTATCTGGGCTAATAGTTTTGATGTTTGTTTATTCTGATCCAGTTCACAATTAAAATCATAAATTCCAATTGACGAGACCAAGTTGGATGTGCCTGAATATCTAGCAATCTGACAAATTTCTTCCCCATAAAAACCGTTTGGAGAACCATCATCTTGTCCTGGAGCATCTGATAATCTCACGGATGAGATATTTATTCCGATTAAATCTGCATCTCTCAATACAGGTTCAGCTTCTTTTAAATTAGATCTGATATATCCGATTCGATAGGCCAAATGATTTTTTTCAGAAATAAATTGGAGTGTTTTGGGATTAACGAAATACGACTGAAAACCTATATTGGTAAAGCTTGATAATGATTCATTTTCGTTTACTAGAATTTTCCATAACACAGATGGAATTTTTGATTCCTTATTTTCATTTACAGCAATTCGAGAATCAATAGAGGCAATACTTATAATTAACCCAAGCTTTACATTAACTAAATACTGGGCATATAAAATATCATCTGAGTTTCCAATAAGTATAGGTGTAACCCGGTTTGCTTTTAATTCAATTATAACATCACGCAAACCTATGATAGTATCATTTTTAGTTATTCCAGATTTAAAATTACCCAAATCGTACAATTTGGTTTTTTTATTTGCACATAAACTGAATAATTCATTTCTTATAGCTGAATAATTCTCAACGTGATCATTTTGACCATTATTGCCTGGGACACCAATTAGAGCAATATCAAAATCAGAAATATTATCAATAGGATTCTTTCTTGAATGGACTTTAGCAAAAGAAATTAATTGAGCTGAAGGATGAATAAAACTTCTATCCGTGTTTCTAATTTCAATTGGATTAAAATAGTCGTTCAGATTCATCAGTTATTTTTATTTAGTTTTTCCTTTCTTAATCACTTTTTTAATGCTCTTCTTTGGTTCAGATGTTTTCTTTGTGGTTGTTTTCTTAGCCGTAAATTTCTTTGAAGCGGTTTTCTTCCTGTTTTTAGAAGGACCTTTTTCTCCAGCGTTTTCTATAATTGTTTTACATTCACTATAGCTAAGTTTTTCAGGATTGCTGCCTTTCGGGATTTTGAAATTTTGCTTATTATACGATATATATGGACCCCATCGACCATTTAAAACCTGTAAATCAGCCTCTTCGGCAAATGTTTGTATAACTCTTGATTTATCCTTCAGCCTTTTTTCTTCAATTAGTTCGATAGCACGATCAGCTTCAATTTTATATGGATCATCCTGTTTTTTTAGTGAATAGAACATTGAATTGTGTCTGATATATGGACCGAATCTACCTATAGCCACAATCATTTCTTTATCTTCGTATGATCCAATATTACGAGGAAGTTTAAATAATTCCAATGCTTCTTGAAGGGTAATCGTTTCGATATGTTGGCCTCTTTGCAATGAAGCAAACTTTGGCTTTTCTTCATCTTCTTTTAGTCCAATCTGAACCATTGGTCCATATGGGCCAAGTTTTACAGATATTGGTTTGCCTGTTTCCGGATCGTTACCAATTACTCTCTCTCCAATTGTTCTTGCTGAAGTTTCGAGCGTTTTTTCAACTTTTTTATGAAATGGCTTATAAAACTTATCGATCATTTTTGCCCATGGAATATTGCCATTTGCTATTTCATCAAACTCTTCTTCGACTGAAGCTGTAAAGTTATAACTAACAACCTCGTCAAAATGATCGATTAAAAAATCATTAACCACAATTCCTATGTCATTCGGAAAAAGCTTTGATTTTTCTGCACCGTAAATCTCCTTTTTAATTTCGCTTACAATTTTATTATTTTGGAGACCTATAATAATATATTCTCTATCTAAACCTGGGCGATCCTCTTTAACAACATATCCTCTATTTTGGATTGTGGATATTGTAGGTGCAAATGTTGAGGGACGACCAATACCCAGCTCCTCAAGTTTCTTTACAAGGCTGGCTTCAGTATATCTTGGTGGATAATGTGTATAACGTTGAATCGCATTAATTGATTTATATTTTAATAATTCATCTACAGCCACTTGAGGTAATAAGCCTAATTCTTCATCTGTTTCATCATCGGTCGACTCCATATATACTTTTAAAAATCCATCAAATTTCAGCACTTCTCCTACTGAAATAAATTTTCTTGAATCATTTGAAATATCTATCGAAATAGTCGTTTTTTCCAATAATGCATCAGCCATTTGCGAAGCAAGAGTTCTTTTCCAGATTAATTCATAAAGTCTTCTTTCGGCATCTGATCCTGTGGTGGATGATTTATCCATAAAAGTTGGTCGAATAGCCTCATGAGCTTCCTGAGCTCCTTTTGTTTTTGTTTTAAAATTTCTTGTCTGAACATATTTTTCACCAAACTCCGATATAATAACGTTTTTAGCAGCTCCGATTGCCAACGTTGATAAGTTTACTGAATCAGTTCTCATATATGTAATTTTACCAGCTTCATATAATCGTTGAGCAATGGTCATTGTTTGAGCCACTGAAAAACCCAATTTTCGGCTGGCCTCCTGTTGAAGGGTAGATGTTGTGAAGGGTGGAGCGGGTGATTTTTTACCTGGTTTCTTTATTACATTTGAAACATTAAAATCAGCTTTTGTGCATTGATTAAGAAATCCTTCGGTATCTTTTTGTATTTTAATTTTATCTGAAAGTTCAGCTTTTAAATCTTCTCCCTTTTTTGTTTTAAAAATAGCAGATATTTTGAAAGATGATTCGCTTTTAAACGCCATTATCTCTCTCTCTCTTTCAACTAATAAGCGGACTGCAACTGACTGAACCCTTCCTGCTGAAAGTGATGGTTTGACTTTTTTCCATAAAATCGGAGATAACTCAAATCCAACCAATCGATCAAGGATTCTTCTAGCTTGCTGAGCATTAACTAAGTTTTCATCAATACTACGAGGATTTTTAATTGCATTTTGAATTGCATCCTTTGTTATTTCGTGAAAAACGATCCGTTTTGTTTTTGCTTTATCAAGCTCCAAGACCTTGAACAAATGCCATGCAATCGCTTCTCCCTCGCGATCTTCATCAGAAGCAAGCCATACCATTTTTGCCTTTTTTGCCTCGCTTTTAAGCTCCTTTACTACATTTATTTTATCGTCTGAAACAATATAATCTGGTTGATAGTTGTTATCTATATCAATCCCTAAATTTTTTTTACTTAAATCCCTTATGTGTCCGAAGCTCGATTTAACAATAAAATCTTTCCCTAAAAACTTTTCAATAGTTTTTGCTTTGGCAGGAGACTCAACGATTACTAAATTTTCGCTCATGAATTATTTGAGTTTTAAGAATTTCCAAAATTGCGACAAAATTAATACAAATCATATTTTATGTACAAAATTTTGATTTAAATATTATTTATTAATTTTACAACCATCAGAAAATACGCATTATGATTAAAATTAAATACACTCCTAAATTTTATGTTTGGTTATTTTGGACTCTAATAGTTATACCTATTGTGGCAATGATAACCATTTTCATATTAATCTCAACTGGCAACTTTGGTGAAATGCCAGCATTTGAAGATCTAGAAAATCCAAAAAACAACCTTGCCTCAGAGGTTTATTCAGAAAATGGAGATCTTCTCGGCAGTTATTATTATGAAAATCGCTCATATGTTGATTTTGATGAGCTTTCTCCAGCCTTAATAAATGCACTTATTGCTACTGAAGATATCCGTTTTTACAAACATGCAGGTATAGATTTAAGAGGACTAGGACGCGTTTTTGTGTATTCAATTCTTTTAGGAGATAGGAGTTCGGGAGGTGGCAGCACTATTACGCAACAATTATCTAAAAACCTTTTTCCACGAGATACGACGACATATAATTTCGCCATAGCAAGAAAAATGCATTTAGGTGTAGCTAAGTTTAAAGAATGGGTAACATCTGTAAAGCTTGAAAAAAATTATACTAAAGAAGAAATTATTGTAATGTATTTTAATACCGTGCCATTTGGTGGACAATCATATGGTATTAAATCTGCAGCTAAAACATTCTTTAATGTTTCTCCCGATTCGTTAAGAGTTCAGGATGCGGCTTTACTTGTTGGATTGCTAAAAGCACCCACATTTTTTAGCCCGGTAAGAAATCCAGAAAGGTCGCTTTTAAGAAGAAATATTGTACTGTCCCAAATGAATAAATATGGTTACATTAGTAATGCTGAATTTGATTCATTGAGCATTCTTCCCATTGAGCTCAATTATCAGGTACAAGATCATAATGTAGGGTTAGCCACTTATTTGCGTGAAAACATAAGGTTAACTCTTAATGCAAATACTCCCAACAGAAGAAATTACTTTCTTTACGAAGATTATCAAAAAGATTCGGTGCGATGGATAACTGATCCATTATTTGGCTGGTGCAATAAAAACAGAAAACCAGATAGTACTACGTATAATTTATATCGTGATGGACTAAAAATATATACCACCATCGATTCGAGAATGCAGAAATATGCTGAAGAATCTATGGTTGAACATATGGGAGGTGAACTTCAGAATGATTTTATGGCAGAGCAAGAAGGAAATCAAAATGCCCCTTATTATGAAGAATTATCCAGAGCCGAGCTGCATGATATTATCGATTTGGCTATGCGACGAACTGAACGTTACAGAACATTACGCAGGCAAGGATTAGACTCCGATTCGATACAGATGGTATTTAACACACCGGTTGAGATGACGGTCTTTTCGTGGGAAGGAGAACGAGATACAGTTATGACCCCCATGGACTCATTGTTATATTATAAATTTTATTTACGAGGAGGATTTGTAGCTATTGATCCTCACAATGGGTATATTAAAGCTTATGTTGGAGGACCTGATTTTAGGCATTTTAAATATGATATGGTTTCTTTTGGAAAAAGACAGGTTGGATCAACTATTAAGCCCTTTCTTTATACACTTGCAATGCAGGAAGGATATTCGCCGTGTTATACAGTTCCAAACATACCAACCACGTTTGTTCTGAATGATACCACATGGACTCCAAAAAACTCAGGGCCTTCTGACAAGGACGGACAAATGGTAACATTAAAATGGGGCTTAGCAAATTCCGTTAATTATATTTCGGCATGGTTAATTAAGCAATTCAACCCTGAATCAGTTATCGATTTAATGCATAAAATGGGTATTAATAGTTTTGTAGATCCTGTGCCATCTATCTTTTTAGGAACATCTGATATATCCCTTCTCGAAGTTGTCAGTGCTTATTCAACATTTTCGAATAAAGGTGTTCATTCTGAACCTCTTTTTATTACCCGTATAGAAGATAAAAACGGTAATGTTTTGGCCAGATTTACTTCAACTAAAAACGAAGCAATTAGTGAGCAAACAGCATATTTAATGACTGCTTTACTTCGAGGTGTTGTTAATGAAGGAACGGCTGGGCGTCTGCGATGGAAATATGAGTTAATGAATGAAATAGGTGGAAAAACAGGAACCACCCAGAATCATTCTGACGGATGGTTTGTTGGTATTACACCTAATCTCGTGGCTGGAGCCTGGGTTGGAGGAGAAGATCGCAGTATCCATTTTAAAGGTATAGGTCTGGGGCAAGGAGGAAATACTGCTTTGCCAATTTTTGGATTATTTATGCAAAAAGTTTATAATGATTCTTCGCTTTTTGTAACCGAAGACGATATTTTCGAAAAACCTTTGAAATTTGATATTAATCTTGATTGTCCCTCTGCAGATAATAATTCTGACCAAGACCAGTATAACGAAGAATTTTTTTAATCAACTTTAATCTTAGGAATCGAACCAATTAAATTTTTTGTATAGTCTGAGACAGGGGAGTTATAAAGCTTTTCTGTTTCATTTATTTCGACCAGATTGCCATTTTGTAAAACCATTATTCTGTCTGACATGTATTTAACCACGGCCAGATCGTGTGAAATAAATATGTAGGTCAAATTAAATTCATCTTTAAAATCATTCAATAAATTTAAGATTTCAGCCTGAACAGAAACATCAAGGGCCGATACAGATTCATCACAAATAATAAATTCTGGTTGAACAGATAAAGCACGTGCGATTGCAATCCTTTGCCTTTGCCCTCCAGAAAATTCATGAGGATATTTGTAAAAAGCATCAGGGGTTAATCTCACTTTTTCAAGAATTTCTTTTGCTTTTACTAATCTTTCTGATTTAGTTCTATAAATCTTATGAACCATCATTGGTTCCATAATTGCCTCACCAATAGTAATTTTTGGATTAAGTGATGAGTAGGGATCCTGAAATATAATTTGTACGTTTTTATGAAATTCTTGTAACTCTTTTTTCCCTAGTGAATACAAAGAAACTCCCTTGTATTTTATTAATCCTGAGTTACTTCCTATCAATTGAGTTATTATTCGACTGATTGTTGATTTTCCACTTCCAGATTCGCCAACTAGCCCTAATGTTTCTCCTTTAAAAACTTCAAAACTAATATCATTAACAGCTAACAGTTCTTTTTTTGGTTTTCCAAAAACATTTGTTTCAAGAATAAACCTTTTAGAAAGGTTTTGAACTTCTAAAATAGGTGTAGTTTGTATTTTAGTTCTCTTTACTTTGGTATGAATACTAATCTCCTTAGAAGGATTTAAAAAATCTGATAATATAGGTAATCTTT
>JAIFLC010000067.1 GCA_020049295.1 Bacteroidota bacterium | reverse complement strand
ATGCTTAATTTTAAAACCCAGTTTACTGATGGAAAGAAATATGAGGCTGATACAAGCTATACTATATCTCGATTTATGGCACCTGCATACCTACAGGGAGCACTTGGCTTTGAATACAAACCCAGCGAAGTATTTTATGCTGTATTATCACCCGGAGCAGTAAAATTAACTATGGTAATGGATGATACGTTATCGGCCAAGGGAGCTTTTGGAGTTAAAGCTGGAGATAAAAGCCGATTAGAACTTGGTGGTGCTGCAAGTATTGGTATAAAAACAAATGTTATGAAAAATGTTTCTCTTAATAGTACTCTGGGATTATTTTCCAATTATCTCGAAAATCCACAAAACATTGATGTTAACTGGAATGTTTTTATCCTTATGAAGATTAACGATTACTTATCTGCAAATTTAACTACCCAGTTAATTTACGATGACGACATTAAAACATCAGATAAAAATGGAAATCCAGAAGGAGCAAAAGTACAATTTAAGGAAGTTTTTGGAGTTGGACTGACCTATAAATTTTAAAACTTTTTTAACCGCAAAGGACTCAAAGAATAAAAATCGCAGAGGTCGCAGAGATTAATATTTCAAAACCTTTTTAACTTCCTCCAAATCTGGATTAATGTCAAACACATGTTTGGGTGACAAATAATGCAGATTGTGCTCTTTTTTATATCGCTCTTCGCCACCACCTGTAATATTTAACATAACAACTGCATCTTTTTCAATATGAGTTGCCTTAGTTTCTTTAATTAAAGTAGCTACAGCTACAGCTGCAGCGGGATGTATATCATTTCCTTCAATATCTTCGAAAATTTTTGCTGCTTCTTTTAATTCTGTATTATTTGCTAAAAGAACCTCTCCTCCAGCATCTTTCATTGCATCATAAAGTCCTCCGACAATTGGATATGGAGGTCTGCGATTGGAAAGTACCTTAGCAATCATTTCTTCAACATGTTTTCGTGCTTCATTATCATCATAATGCAACATTGGGCGTGAATCTGCTTTCCATGCATTGTGTATCGGAATAAACGGATGATTTTGCGAAACCATCAATTTCATCTTGTTTTTTCCAAACCGGCCATCTTCAATAAACCTCAAGTTTGCTTCCCATGCCGCAATAGCACCCGTTCCGCTTCCTACAGCCTGAAAATAATAATCAGGTATTCGGCCAATTTTTGTTACAGCCGATAAAACTGTTGTTCCCATACCATCGCGTCGAGCTACATTCTTAGCTCCGCCTTCGGCAATAAAACCATCAACCTGACAAGCTAAATTCGATAGATGAATGGCATCAAAGTAATCGCTTCCTGATTTGGTAGCAATAAGTTTAACACAATCATGAATATGTTCACCAAACCAAAGAGCATCTAAATTATCTTCAGGAACACAAAGTAATAAAGGAATGTTATTATCGGAGCAAACTCTTGCAAATGCACGTGCAGTATTTCCTGCAGAAGCAACAACAAGAATCTTTTTCATATCCGAATTCATGCGGGCACAAACACTGTATGATTCAGTTTCTTTGAACGAGCAGGTGCGAAACATTGCTCCTTTTTCGGGCCAATATCCACTAAAAGTAATATATAGATTCTCCAATCCTAGATATTTTGCCAAACCTTCGCTTTTATAGGTAACTGGTGCACAAGATCCTTTAAGAACCTTGTTTACAGGAAGCCAGTCAGAGAATTTGTAAATACCGTACGAATCATCTTTTACTTCAATTTGTTTTTTCTTATATATTGCCCGAACAAGTGTTGGATCCGTTTCGCCCGGAGCATCAAGTGTCCAGCCAGTATCTTCGAACTGTTTACCTGTTTTTACCGACTGGAGTACATATTCAGTGGCTATAAAATCCTGTTTCATAAATCAACTTTTAAATAATCGGTAAAAATAATAAAAAGGAACTGGGAACTAAATTTTATTAAAAAAAAGTCCGGAAAGATTTTAGTTTTCCGGGCCTGACTATACAATTAAAGAATATTATTTTTTCACCGCATCCACGGCTTTTTTCAGAGCTTCTTCAAGTATCTTAACATCTGGACGATGGATAAAACTATTTGCCATCATCATATCAATTGTATCGCGGGTAAGTTTGATATCTGCAAGCGTTTGGTTAACTACTGCTGCATGATCAAGTTTGATGCGTGCTACACCATTTTTAATAGCTTCCATAGCAACATCGGCAGCTTCGTATGCAAACATTTCTGTTTCATCCATCTTAGGCATTATGTAATCAGGATTTATTCCTTTTTTCTGAGCATAGTTTGCCATTGAATATGCTGCAGTAATAGCCATTTCATCGGTTATTTTTCGTGCGCGAACCAATAAAGATCCTTTCAGAATTCCAGGAAATCCAAGTGAATTATTTACTTGATTAGGGAAATCTCCGCGTCCGGTTGCAACAATATAAGCTCCCGCTTCTTTTGCAGCATAAGGATAAATCTCAGGTACAGGGTTTGCGCAGGCAAATACAATTGGTTTTGTTCCCATAGCCTTAATCCACGATGGCTTAACTACATCTGGGCCCGGCTGGCTTACAGCTATAAGTACATCGGCTCCTTTACAAGCTTCTTCAACATCATTTATCTTTTTTGGATTAGTCTTTTCACATAATTCCCACTTTCTATAGAAACGAGTATCTGCTTTAATATCTTCTCGATCCTTATGCAAGCCTCCAGTAGAATCAAAAATAATCATTTTTTCAGGATCACCACCAGCCTGCAAAATCAATCTTGATATGGTTGCATTTGCTGCACCGGCACCATACATCACTATTTTAACATTCTGAATATCTTTATTAACGATACGAAGAGCATTAATAAGTCCTGCAACAGTAACAGAACCAGTTCCCTGAGCATCATCGTGCCAAACCGGAATATCACATTCTTCACGCAACGTATCAAGCACTTTATAACAATTTGGTTGTGAAATATCCTCAAGGTTAACAGCTCCAACACTTGGTTGGAGCATTTTTACAAAATCTATTATTTTATCTGGATCATGTTTACCCTGTTTATTATAACTGTCAACACATAATGCAATACCATCAACTCCTGCAAGATATTTCATTAAATAAACTTTGCCTTCCATAACACCAAGACCGCCTGAAGGAGTGCAATCACCATCACCTAAAACTCGTGTTGAATCTGAAACTACTGCAACAAGATTTCCTCTGTTTGATAATTCAAAAGACGTATCATTATTATCACGTATGGTAGTTGAAATTTTTGAAACTCCAGGAGTATAATACACATTAAACCAGTTAAAGCCATAAATACCAGCTTTTGGTAAGGTTTGTATTTTACCTCCATAAAACTTGTGGCTTAGCAGCGATAATTCTTTCAGAAAGATTGTTTTTGCTTTAGCAATTTGCTCCTGCGAAAAATCATTCGGAAAAAGCTCTTCTAAATTTTTTAGTGACAGATCGATTTTAGACATAAGAACCTCCTTATTTTATTTATTTTTATTGATTAATCTGAGATATTTAAATATAAGCATATCTAACAAATTTAAGAAAATATTTGCCTACATGCTATTCAACTTTAATATGATTTAAAGGAATAAAATGTTTTTAAACATAAAAGGGATTAGCTTTTTAAACCAATCCCTAATATTCTTATTATTTCTTTGTTTTTTATTCGTTTTCAGAAATCTCGTGATGTTGAAGTGGGTTTTTCGAAATTTCAAGATATTCTTTACGATTTCTGAAAATATCACAAGCCAGATATATCGCATTACGGAAAGAATCTTCAGATGCCTGATTTAATCCTGCAAGCTCAAAAGCCGTTCCGTGTCCAGGTGAAGTTCTAATAATATTTAGTCCAGCTGTATAATTAACACCTGTGCCAAAGGCAAGTGCTTTAAACGGGACTAATCCCTGATCGTGATACATAGCAAGGATTGCATCGAATTTTTTAAAACTATCGCTACCAAAAAATCCATCAGCAGGATAAGGACCAAAAACCATAATGTTTTCTGATTTGGCTATTTCTATTGCCGGAATAATAATATCCACTTCCTCTCTGCCAAGCAAACTATTATCACCTGCATGTGGATTAAGGCCCAATAAAGCAATTTTAGGCTTACGTATTCTAAAATCCTGAATTAGACTTTTATTCAGAATTCGAAGTTTTTTCAAAATAGCATCAACGGTTATTGCTTGTGGAACCTGACTAATAGGTATATGTCCAGTTACTACACCAATCTTTAAATTTTCGCTTATCATAAGCATTAACGAATCATCTGCACCCGCTTCCTTCGTAAGATACTCAGTATGACCCGGAAATTTAAATTTCTCGGATTGTATATTATCTTTATTGATTGGTCCTGTTACCAATACATCTAGTTTTTTTTCTTTCAGCTCTTTAACTGCTATTTGTAATGATAAAAAGGATGCTTCACCTGCAATTTGTGTTGATTTCCCTAATTCAACACGAATATTATCATCAAGACAATTAACGATATTGGCCCGTTTTACATTAGCTTCATCTGCATTTCGCACATTATTAAAACTAAAATTGGCAATATTTAGTGCCTTACGGTGATATGCGGCAACTTTTGCTGATCCATAAACTACAGGAACACAAAAATCATAAATTCTAGGATCCATAAGTGCTTTAATTATAATCTCATAGCTAATCCCATTTATATCACCCTGCGATATCCCAACTACTATTTTATCCTGAATCATATCTGTTTTTTTATCAATCGATTAATAAAAAGTCTTCTTAAACAACAAAAGTAACGAAAAAATAGATTATTTCATTACAATCATTTTTTATGCTTTACAAAGAATTCAAAAAAATAATTGGCAAAGCCCTATTATTAAATTAATCATTTTAACAATTACCCTACATTATTGTTATTTTTGTGAATTAATAATAAGTTAATGAGTTTACAATCATTATATAAAAAAGCATTATCACTTGATTTTCTTACTGCAGAGGAAGGATTAATAATATACGAAACGGCTCCTCTCGAAGAATTGGTTTTTATTGGTAACGAATTGCGTCAATTGCACAACCCAGGAAAAACTGTTACCTGGCAGATTGACAGGAATGTAAACATAACCAATGCCTGCATTTCGCAATGTAAATTCTGCAATTTTTACAAGAAGCCAAATGATGAGGGTGTATATATTACATCTATCGATGAGTATAAGCAAAAAATAGAGCAGCTATTTAAGCTGGGTGGTAATCAAATACTATTGCAGGGAGGATTGCATCCTAAATTAGGACTATCGTTTTATGTTGATCTTTTTAGGCAATTAAAATCTTTATACCCCGAATTAAGATTGCATGCATTAGGTCCTCCTGAGATTTTCCATTTAGCAAGGTTAGAGAAAAAAACGTATAAAGAAATTCTTGAATCACTTATTGCTGCAGGATTAGACAGTTTGCCCGGAGCTGGAGCCGAAATTTTATGCGACAGGGTTCGAAAAAGTATTTCACCAGGTAAAGCTAACACTCAGCAATGGCTTGATGTAATGCGTGAGGCTCACAAACTGAATCTGGTAACATCTGCTACCATGATGTTTGGACATATCGAAACCCGTCAAGAACGAATTGAACATCTGCTTGCTATAAGAAAAGTTCAGTCAGAAAAACCAACTAATGCGCCAGGTTTTCTTGCATTTATTCCATGGCCTTTTCAGGATAAAAACACAGCATTATTTAATCAACTTGGAGTAACAAACACAGTTAGTTCGCAAGAATATATTCGTACAATTGCTATTAGTCGCATCTTATTACCAAATATAAAAAACATTCAAGCTTCATGGCTAACTGTTGGCAAAGATATTGCTCAGATTTGTCTTCACTCGGGAGCCAATGATTTTGGATCGATTATGATTGAAGAAAATGTTGTTTCGGCAGCAGGGGCCAGTTTTAAATTTGATGCAGAAGGTATTCAATTAGCTATTCGCGAAGCTGGATTTACGCCTCAACTCAGAAATCAGAAATACGAGTTTATTGATTATAATCCTTCTTAAAGCTCTTTTTCTTTAAAATAAGTCCGGATTAATACTTTTTTTAACTCACGTTCAAGGATTTTATGAGTAATTAGTTCGGAGATACTAGAGAATTGAAGGCCTTGATCTGTACGTGTTAATTCTTTCTCGCTCAAATCTATCTGGTAAAGTAATGATTTTAATTTTTCGTAATTGGCATTTAGCAAATTTTCGATATGTACATTCAATTGTTGAAATAACTCCTGATATGCAAAATGAATATTCCCTGAGAAATCAACCTGCATTCCAAACATAGCAAAATCTTTTTTAACTTGCTGTGCAGTTAACAAAACAAATTTCTCGTCTTGTTTAGATTGATCAAGCTTTCTCCTGCTAATTAATTCGTGCATTTATTCCAGTTTTATACTGTAAAGAATAGCCTCTAATTGACGAATATAATCTCTTTTCTTGAATTGGGGAGCATAAACAAATCCGTCGATATGTATAACCCGATCATTTTTTACATCATCAATAATAAATGTAATAAATGGGCCACCCATAAAATCCCCTTCGACACGCCACAAACCACGTAATTCAATAACTTTGTGTTTATTTACTTCTATCTCGCGTCGGAAAGGCTCCATTTCTGATTCTATTGTCATAAACGAATTTGGTTTAGGTCCAGCCACAAATCGCTTTGTAAATTCATTGCGTTTAGCAATAAGATAAGGTGTTGTAAGATCAACCTGTGGGCGTTTGTATGTAAAAATAAGAACACTTTGTGATGTAGTTGGCGAATCATTTGCAATCCATATAAAACTAGTCGTATCCATATCGATTTTAAATCCGGTAGGAAAGGTAATTCCAATATCAAATTTCTTTTCGATTAACTCACTCACTTTTTTTTCTTGATATTTAATATAGTTTTTTGCATACCTGCTGGTCTCCATATTCATAAGTCGGTCAACGATAAGATCTCCCTTCTCGGCAATAAGATTTTCTAATATGGTTACATCGGGAGCAATAATATTAATAACCATTTGCGGTTTTGCATATAAGTCCTTTTGAATAATCATGCGGGGTTCTTTATATTCTTTATCAACCCTTACAATCAATATGTTTCGATGAGATTTAAATATACTTGAGAATGCCTGATAAGGAATTTGAATAAGGTCGAAGAGTGGTTCGGGCTGAGGTAATCCAGGATAATCCCGAACTAGTTGTTTTCTAAACTCCTTACCAACATTTGAATCCCAAAGATCATTATCAAGCACCAGAATTACTTCTCCTGCTTTACCAGTAACATTAGGCAGGATTGAAGATCTGTTTTTTTCTTTACATGATGAAATCACAATTACAAAAAGAGCAAAAAGTGTAATGATCTTTTTCATAGCTCAGTATATTTGATTAGTTATTTAGATAAATCTTTAATTTAGTACCTGGTTTTAAGTCTGCGTCGTTTGTAATATTATTCTCTTCTTTTAAATCAGAAATAGATCGGCAATTAAATTTTGTAGCAATACTATAAACTGTATCTCCTCTCTGCACAGTGTAATAAATATAACGGTCGGTTGAATCTCTTTGTTGTTTTGGAATAAGTTTTTCTTCTTCAATCGCAGTAGCCATTGCTGGAGCTACCCAAACATCAAGCTTTTGTCCAACATTTAAATCATTCGTTGGTAAACTATTCCATGTCCTTATATCGTCAACAGTACAATTATACTTAATTGCAATTTTATGAAAATACTCGCCTTTGGTAACTTCATGAATAATTTTCACTTTCCCGCTTATTCCACCGGCATCAGCAAGAAAATCAACAATATTTTGTTTTTTTACTGTCTCGTCAAAAATGGCAGTTTCGTTTTTAACAAAGCTTCTAATTTTATTTTTAGGCAGAACAATTACCGATCCATCTTTTTGTTTAGGGATATAGTCTTGTCTATAGGATGGATTTAAAAACTGCAAGGTTGCGATTGGTATTTGTACAATCTCTGAAATACGATTAAATGAAGCAGGTTTATAAATTACAACGGTATCTATTTCGGTAAATATATAATCAGGACGAATTGGTTCAATATTATGGTCTTTATAATAGTTCATAACATAATTAACTGCAATAAATGCAGGTACATATCCTTTGGTTTGTTCTGGTAAAAAGGGTTGAATATCCCAGAAACTTGTTTTTCCACCAGAGCGTTCAATAGCATTTCGAACAACACCTGGGCCTCCGTTATATGCTGCAAGGGCTAATTGCCAGTTATTATAAATTCGATATAAATATTGTAGATAACTGCAAGCTGCTTCGGTTGATTTTAATGGATCACAACGCTCATCAACATATGAATTAACTTCCAGATCGAACATAGTACTGGTGTTGATTTTAAATTGCCACAATCCTACAGCTGCTGATGAGGAAACAGCGCGAGGATCAAGTGCAGACTCAACAATAGCAAGATATTTTAATTCAAGAGGTAAATTATATTTATCGAGTGCTTCTTCAAAAATTGGAAAATAATACTCTGCCAAACCTATTATTTTGGCTAAATGATCACGTCGCTCAATCGTGTAGACATCAATATAACGCCTAACGCGATCGTTGTATTCTAATTCGATGGGGGTTAAATTATTCAGTTCGGCAATACGATATTCATAAACCAGATCAGCAAAAATTGGAATAGAATCCTTCTTCATTTTTTTATCTGCACCATTTAATGGTTTATCCTCAATTATATCAACTATTCTTGCTACAGAAAACTGAGTAAATACGATAAATACAAATCCTAACAAAAACAATCTAAGTAATAATCCCCTGCTCATAACCTTTATAAATTTCAAACTATAATTATTATGGTAAAAATAACATTTAAATAATACTTACATAAAATTTTACAAAACAAAAACCTGCCTTGTACCAGAAAGTACAAAAGCAGGTTTCCATTATAATTAAATCCAATTATTTTTCTTTTGGTTCTGAATTTTCAGGCTCATCTTTTGAGGCTTTTTTAAATTCTTTAATTCCTTGTCCAAGACCTTTCATTAGTTCAGGGATTTTTTTGCCACCAAAAAGTACTAACAAAACTGCCACAATAGCTATTATTTCCCAAGCACCAAACATTCCAAGAATTATAAATAAGTTTTCCATAACAGAAAGTATTAATATTTACACAAATCTAAAAAAAATGCATCAGTTAAAAAAATACCGAAAAATATCATTTCCATTCGCATAAATTAATAATGCTAAAAGGATAACCATTCCTGTAACTTGAGCATACTCAAGAAACTTATCACTTGGTTTATGGCCTGTAATCATTTCGTATAATAAAAACATAACATGGCCCCCGTCCAATGCAGGAATAGGTAAAACATTCATAATAGCCAGAATAATTGAAAGAAATGCTGTTAGATTCCAGAATGCACGCCAATCCCATGTACCAGGGAAAATATTACCAATAGTAATAAATCCTCCAAGCGATTTATAGGCTTCGGTTTTTGGCGAAAAAATAAGTTTAAGTTGTTTTAAATAGCTACTAAAAGTTTCAATACCTTTATTAATACCGGCAGGAATTGAAGCCAAAAATGTATATTCATTGCTCTCAAGTTCAAAAAACTTCGTTATTTTACCATTTGGACCAATTCCAAGCAATCCGGTTTCTGGTACAATAGTAGTTACATAAACAGTATCATTTTCTCTTAATAAAGTTACTTTTACTTCCTGTGTTTTGTAGTTTGCCAAGCTATCTTTAAACTCATCGAAAAACTTAATTGATGATTCATTAAGTCCAATAATTTGATCCCCAATTTTCATTCCGTCTTCTTTTGCCTTTGATTCTTTTGAAAATCCAGCAATGAAAAATGGAATTCGTGCTTCGATAAAATCCGTTGATTTTAATAATTTCGGAATAAGTGTCTCTGGAACAGGTATCTCTCGTTTTTCTCCTGTTCTTTCGATCTGAATTGTTTTCGCATTATTAAGAACAATTGAAGGAACAATCTGATAAAAATCTTCGATTTCTTTATTATCAAGTGAAATTATTTTATCACCATTTCTAAGACCTATATTATAGGCTAACGAATCGACCATAATTCCATCTTTAACATTCTTTGTTGGCAAAAACTGATCGCCCCATGTATAAAGAATAGCCGAATAAATAACCAAAGCAAGTACAAAATTAACCAATACTCCACCCAGCATAATAAGTAATCGTTGCCACGATGGTTTTGATCTGAACTCATGTGGTTGTGGTGGCAATTTCATCTGTTCCTTGTCCATTGACTCATCTATCATTCCTGATATTTTCACATATCCGCCAAGTGGAAGCCAACCTATTCCATATTCAGTATCCCCTTTTTTAAATTTAAAAAGAGAGAACCAGGGATCAAAGAAAAGATAGAACTTTTCGACCCGTGTTTTAAATAATTTTGCAAAAATAAAATGTCCGAATTCGTGTAATACCACCAATATTGAAATGGCCAACAAAAACTGACCTGTTTTAACTAATATTTCCATTAAATACTCCTTTTATCTTTTAACTTTTGTCTTTAAACTTTTATCCTTTACTTTTATCTTATTACTTTTATCTTTTACAGTAACGTTTCACAATACCTTCTTGTTTCAAGATCGGTTTTAATTAATTCATCCAGCGACGGATTTTTTATATAACTCAACCGATCCATCGATTTCAAAATAAAATCAGTAATATCTAAAAAACCTATTTTGCTTTTTAGAAATGCATTGACTGCTATTTCGTTTGCTGCATTTAAAATACAAGGCATATTACCTCCTTTTTCCATGGCTGAAAATGCCAATGAAAGTGTTTTAAAACTTTCAAGATCAGGTTTTTCAAAGCTTAATTCCGGATAATCCATAAAATTGAATCGCTGAAATCCGGATTTAAATCTGAATGGAAAATTCAATGCATAAACAATCGGAAGTTTCATATCTGGCAATCCCATCTGAGCTTTTATTGATCCATCTTCAAACTGAACAAGTGAATGTACAATTGATTGGGGATGAACAATAATATCAATTTGCTCGGGTTTAAGATCAAAAAGCCATCTGGCTTCAATTGCCTCAAACCCTTTATTCATTAATGTAGCCGAATCAATTGTAATCTTTGCACCCATATCCCAGTTAGGGTGTTTTAGTGCCATTTCGGGAGTTACATTTTTCAAAAACTGACTGTCTTTTCCCCTAAACGGACCACCAGAGGCTGTCAGGTAAACTTTCTCAATGGCATTATTTCCTTCACCAACCAAACACTGAAAAATAGCTGAATGCTCAGAATCAACAGGAAGTATGTTGGTTTTATTTTCAATTGCAAGATTTCTAATTAACTCGCCCGCAACAACTAATGTTTCTTTATTGGCCAGAGCAATTGTTTTTTTTGCTTTTATCGCATTAATTGTTGGTATTAATCCTGAAAAACCAACCATTGCTGCAAGAACAATATCAATGGTATCCATTTCAACAACTTGCGAAACGGCATCGGATCCGGCATAAACCTTGATCGGTAATGAAGCCAGGGCTGCAGATAATTCGTTATACTTAGATTCGTTTGCAATAACCACCGTATTTGGAACAAACTCCTGTGCTTGTTTTATGAGCAATTCAATATTATTATTTGCAGTCAGAACTTCGACCTCGAATTTATCCGAAAATTCACGAATAACATCGAGAGCCTGTTTCCCAATAGATCCAGTGGAGCCTAATATTGCAACCCTTTTCTTCATTAAAAATCAATGTTGGTATCTTTGTTTTACAAGTTCTAGAATGATATAAAGTCTTCGGGATTAATTGGTGTACCATTATGCCATAACTCAAAATGAAGATGAGGGCCACTGGTTAACTCGCCGGAGTTACCAATAATAGCAATTGTTTCGCCAGCTGTGACATGACTACCAACCTTTTTTAAAAGTTCTGAGTTATGTTTGTATATTGATATCAGATTATTATCGTGCTGAATTTGTATTACATAGCCCGTTTCAAGAGTCCAGTTTGCCAAAATTACTGTTCCGCTAAGGGTTGCCACAACAACCTTATTGGTAGCCGCAACAATATCGGTCCCAAAATGATTCTCA
>JAIFLC010000199.1 GCA_020049295.1 Bacteroidota bacterium | reverse complement strand
TGTGAGTGACCTAAAAGATATTGGAAATAAATTGGAAGCAACTAAGAAAGCCTATGATGGTGCAATGAATAAGATTAGTACTGGTAATGGAAATCTAATTATAAGTACTCAGAAAATTAAGGAGTTGGGTGCAAAAACCAAAAAGGACTTACCCAAGGAATTGATGGAAGAATAGCATTAATTAAGAATTAAAAACTTTTTTACTTATAGATAATGCCTGTAAAAGAAATTCTATTATTAGGAAATCCTGTTTTACGAGAGAAATCGAATCATATAGCTGACTTTGATTCCCAGCTTGATAATATTATTGCTGATTTGAGGGATACTTTAATCGATTTTCAAAATCGTAAGAAAACTGGTCGAGGAATTGCTGCTCCACAGATTGGCATTTTGAAGAAAATAGTATACATTCATTTGTCAGATAGATCATTTGCTTTGGTTAACCCTGAAATTATTGACAAGAGCACTGAAACTTTCGAAGTGTGGGATAGCTGTTTTAGTTTTAATGTTGCATTTTATATACTTACTAAAAGACATAAAACTATAACTATAAAGTACCAGACCCAAACAAGTGAAACAATTATCGAAACATTTAAAGGAGATTTGTCTGAATTGCTGCAACACGAAATTGATCATTTACATGGTATTTTATCAACTGATTATTTAAAGGATAAAGACCAGATTATTATGAGGGAAGAGTATGAAAAACTTGTAAAATATTAAAAAACATACTATTAAACTAATACAAATCACTGATCAAATTTTGTTTTGAAAGATGATATTTCTGCTAATTTTAATCAATTATAATGCACCGCTTTACTTTTGTAATATTGTCTTTAGTAGCTTTAGGTATAATTGCCCGGGTTGGATATTCTTTTCTTTCCAGAACTCCTGATAATTTTGTTGTGCAGGATACAGGCCATGTTTCTTGGAAAAAAAATCTTGTTGATTCTGTCGGCATTCCCAAACCTGCAATTGATTTAGCTTTTAATGGTTTTCTGTTTCTAAAGCAAAAGAAATTATTGAAAAATGAGTCGCTTCTTACTATTATCGATTTTAGCCGACCATCAACCGATAAACGATTATTTATTCTTGATCTCAAAAATGAAAAAGTAGTTAAGAATACGCTGGTAGCCCATGGGATGAATACGGGAGATCAGAATGCCGAATCATTTTCTAATGAAATAAATTCGAAAAAAAGTAGTTTAGGATTATTTATTACACAGGATTCATATTTTGGAAAACACGGTTACTCTCTCAGAATAAAAGGAATGAGTAAAGGGTTAAATGACAATGTTTTTAAACGTGCTATAGTAATTCATGGAGCTGATTATGTCAGCGAAAGTTTTATTAAGCAAACCGGACGCATAGGTCGTAGTTTTGGATGTCCAGCATTACCGTTGGATGATACAAAGGAAATTATTGATTTAATAAAAGATGGAACCTGCTTGTATATTTACCATCCTGTGCTTAATCCTAAACCATAATCTGATATTAAAAAACTATCCAGATATTCTCCTGAAATAGATATATCTAAAAATTCATATACGCGTTTTATTTTCAGGATTCAAATTAAAGAGAGAAAAACAATTGTTTTTCTCTCTTTTTAAACCATCCTTCGATGGTGAAATTATTTGGAGTAATGGTGTTCTTTATTCGTAACGCAACGTTTGTGCCGGATTCGTATTGGCGGCTTTAAATGCCTGAAAGACTACAGTTAAAAGAGCTATTAAAACTGCTAAAACTGCAGCTAAAGCAAAAACCCACCAGCTTATATCTGTCTTGTAAGCATATTCCTGCAGCCATTTACTTATTAAATACCATGATATAGGTATAGCTAATGCAATTGCCACAATAACCAGTTTAATAAAATCCATTGAGAGAATATAAATTATTTCTGTTGAGGTTGATCCCATAGCTTTACGGATACCAATCTCTTTAGTTCGTTTTTCAACCATAAACGAAACCAATCCCAATAGCCCCAGCGATGCAATTAAAATAGCAACTATTGCAAAATACTTTATGATGCTTCCCATTCGTTGTTCAGTTCGATACATTGTTTCGTAATCATCATTTAAAAAATGATATTCAAATGGGTATAAAGGCATTACCGTATTCCATGTATCGGTTAAGCTTTCAATTGTTTTTGTAACATCGCCAGGTTTAATTCGCATAATTATGTATCGGATATATTGACTGTATCCTGTGGCAATGGCAAGTGGCTCAATTTTATCACGCATTGAATAGAAGTGGAAATTCTTCATAACTCCGATAATTTGTCCTTTTCTTACTCCCATAAATGAAAATCGCATACCAATTGGATTTTCGACATTAATAATTCGCTGCATTTCTTCATTAATAATAAACGCACCGGTAGAATCAGCAATACGGTCTGATGGGAACTCAGCTGAGAAACTTCGGCCATTTTCTATGGGTATTTTTAGTGTTTCGGTATAATCAAAATCTACAATACTCATACTTACCAAAACTGTTAGGTTTGGATCTTTGCCTTCCCAGTCAACCCCACCCGAATTACTTCCAATATTACTTGGTAAGTGCGATGATGCAGTTACATTCTCAACTACCGGATTTGCTTTGAAGGCATCTTTTATAACATTGTATGATTTATTTATATCGCCATACATTTGAATATAGAGAACATGTTCTTTATCGTAACCCAGTTTCTGGGCTTGCATAAATTTAAGCTGCTTATAAATAAAAACGGTTCCAATAATTAAAATTATAGATAAAAAGAACTGAAAAACTACAAGGAACTTTCGTAACCATCCTTTTGATGATGTTTCTTTCATCTCGCCTTTAAGAACCTTGGCTGGATTGAACTTCGAAAGAAATATGGCAGGATAACTTCCTGCAATTATACCTGTAAAAAACATGATGGCAATTATTCCTACTATAAATGCAGGACTTGAAAGGAACTCCAGCGGTATTTGTTTTCCAGATAATAAATTGAATTTTGGTAATAGCAAGGCAACTATACCTAATGCAATTACAGTTGCAATAAGAGTTATAAAAACAGACTCACCAAAAAACTGCAAAATAATATTTTCGCGATTAGCACCAGAGCTTTTGCGCATGCCTATTTCTTTTGCCCTGCGACTCGATCTTGCTGTTGACAAATTCATAAAATTTATACAGGCAATTAACAAAATAAAAATACCAATGGTAATAAAAATAAATACTCCTTGTATTTGTCCCGCAGGATGACCATATCCAAAGTATTGATGCAAATGCATTTCTTTTAGTGGAGCAATTATAAACTTTGTTTTATTTGGGTCAATTCCGGTCTTTAATTTTACGTACGTAAAAATGGAATTACTTCCCCAATGTGGTTGATAAAAACCAATTGTTTTAATAAAATCAAACGGCACAAGTATGCTAAACCCTAAACTTGAATTTGTTGGGATTTTTTTCAAAACACCGGTTACAGTAAATTCATACTGATTATCTACTCGAATAATATTTCCTAATGGATTTTCTGTTCCAAAATATTTTTCAGCCATCTCTTTGGTTAATACCATGCTTAAGGGTTTTGTAAGAGCAGTAAGAGGATCACCCAATTCGAGATCGAAACTAAAAACTGAAAATATTGTTGAGTCTACCGCGGTAATACCTGATTCAAAAAATGATTTTTCTTCGTATTTAAGCAAGAGATTGCCTGTGTATGCAAACCGAATGGCATCTTCAATCTCGGGGATTTCCATTTTCCAGCCTTCACCCGATGGATAAGGAGTTACATTAACATGGTAGGCTTCGCCATCATAAAACTGGTCTTGTTCAACACGATAGATGCTATCAATTTGGTTGTGAAACCTGTCGTAGGTTATTTCATCGTAAACCCACATAAATATTAGCAAAGCACAGGCAATGCCAAGGGTCAATCCTAAAATATTTATAAATGAAAAGCCTTTGTGTCGGGTAATATTTCGAAAGGCGATTTTAAGGTAGTTAGTTATCATAACAATATTTTTTCAATAAAGACGAATGAAAGTTTAAACTGTTGCACTAAATTATTGTATAAAAGCGTTGGAATAATTAAATTGCTTAATAAATAGTACAAAGTGCTTAATTATCTGTATAAAACGCAAATTCTTTAGTATAAAATGAAAAAACTCTACCTTCATCAAATAAAAATTGTTTTAGCAATAACCCTTCCCCTGTTTATTTTTAATCAATGTTCGTTATCATATAAAGTTAAGAAAGATCCTGATAAACTAATTCATGGTTATGTAGCTCCGGGATTCGAGGAAGTGAAAAACGAATTTATTCGCAATTTTACCAAGCGAGGTGAAAATGGAGCCGCTTTTTCGGTTTATTATAAAGGCGAAAAAGTAGTTGATCTTTGGGGCGGTTACAAAGATGCGCTTACAAAAAAACCATGGGAGGAAAATACCAAGGTTCTTGTTTTTTCAACAACAAAAGGAATAGCTGCATTGTGTCTTGCCATGGCACACTCAAATGGATGGCTCGATTACGATGAGAAAGTAATAACCTACTGGCCTGAGTTTGGTCAGAATGGCAAAGAAAATATTACGGTAAGACAATTACTTGCCCACGAAGCCGGATTATGTTTAGTTGATGAGATATTTACCATCGATTCGCTGGCAAATTTCGAATATATAGCTGATGTTATGGCTCGGCAGAAACCATTATGGGAGCCAGGTACACAACATGGTTATCATTTATCGACTATGGGAATGTACATGAACGAGATTATGCGAAGAGTTGATCCTAAAAAAAGAAGTATCGGTGTGTTTTTTGCACAAGAAATTGCAAAACCATTGGGTGCTGAATTTTATATCGGATTGCCCGATACAGTTCCGCAGGATCAGATTGCAAAAGTAATATTACCTTCTATTGGGCAGTTTATTTTAAATATGAATAAAATGCCAAAGAAAATGAGAAAAGATCTGCGGAACAGAAAATCAGTACTTGCTCAGTCGTTTAGCATACCAGAGAAGTTTCATCCAAATGATATTACAACACATAGGGTCGAAATGCCTTCTGGAAACGGAATAGGAGACGCGCGTTCTATAGCAAAAGTTTATAGTGTTTTTGCATCGGGAGCAAAAGAACTCAATTTTAATGAAAAGACATTTTTGGAGATTACAAAAGAAGCGGGTGTTCCACCAGCTGGTTCTTTCGATGTTGTAATGGGCCTCGATACTTACTTTTCTTGTGGATTTATTAAACCAGGACCCAAGTTCGAATATGGAACCAGTTATAAATCATTCGGAACTCCTGGTGCAGGTGGTTCTTTTGGATTTGCCGATACCGAAAAACAAATTGGCTATGCCTATATAATGACTAAAATGGGCGTTTACCTGGTTAACGATCCGCGTGAGGTGGCGTTAAGAGAAACTCTTTATAAATGTATTGAGAAAATTGAAAAGTAAGCTTAATGCTGTGTTAGGTAAAATAGAAAAATACTTTGAATTTATTTAAATGTCGTATAAATGTCGTGTTTTTGTAGTTGGAAAGTTACCTGAATTAGTAAGATATTTGACTTAAAAAAAATGGAAACAGGAAAACTAATAAAAGAATTAAGGATTAAAAAAGGGATGACTCAAGAAGAGTTGGCCGATAAGACAGAAATTAGTACTAGAACAATTCAACGGATTGAGAATGGAGAAGTTGATCCACGCGCCTACACCCTTCAAATGATTGCCAAAGCGTTGGATGTCGATTTTAGTTTGTTTGTTGAAGATGAATCTAAGGCGAATAAAGATAAAAAAACAAAAGATGAAATTATACTGGGTTTGGTCCATTTAAGTGGCTTGTTTCTTATTTTTATACCTACCATTCTAATTTGGAATAATAACAAGAATGAAGTAGAAAATATAACGGAACATTTTATGGAGGTTATTAATTTTCAATTAACCATGTGGTGTTTATTTTTACTTGGTCTTATTCAGTACTACACTCTTAAAATGCCTTACTTGTTTTATGCAGGAGCAATTTGTACTGTAATCTTTTCGTTAGTAAATACAATAAAGGTTATTAATAACAAACCTTATAAATACTTCAATTTAATTAATATCAAAAGCAAAAAAACGCGGAGCAAAACAGATTCTAAATAATTTACTTTTCCTATGCCAAGATTGTTCCAAAAATCTACTAAAAATTTATGGTTAGTTTCCACGAATTAGTTAATATTGAAATTCAAAAAGAAAACATAAGATGAGAATTATAAGCTTGCTTATTATTTTATTTATTGGATTTAACGGGTATACACAAAAACTCAATAAGCTTGGTAAAATTGTTGTTGATGAGATTCCTAAAGCATTGGATTATGTGCGGATTAAAAGTGATGATATTTATCAGATTGTTTATAAAGACTCGTTTACATTCGAAGGAAACGAATTTTATAAGCTAACCAATGCATTTATTGCTAATGATGAAACAGCCGACAATAAACCAGATAAAATTAGTTACTATGGTATTGATGGTAAATTAAAAGTATCAATTATTACTCCGCGAATTATTAATTTTAAAACATCCATTAATGGTAATTATGCAGCATTTTATTACCAACAAAACATACTCCTGATTAATTTGAATAGTTTTAATATTGACACACTGTATGGTTCTCATTCGTTTGAATTTACAAATGAAGAAAAACTCATTTATTTTGACTCTGAAGAAAGAATAATTGTATTTAATGAACAGGTCTATTCTTGCGATGAATTTCCAATTATGTTTCTTGATTTCAATTCACAAATGGTTATTTTTACTTCATCAAAAATGCTGCAATTATCAGGTTATAATCTTATTACGGCACGTGAATTTGAAGGTGTTTTTTATGATGCACGCATTATCGACAATGTACTTTATCTTGTCGAAAAAACGATTAAACGAAAGGATATAACTTACACACTCTATAAAACATCAAACCTTGTAGATTTTGAGATTATTGAAAAAACAGATTATGAATAATCTCTGACTAAAATCGTAACGATAAACAACTCAGGCCTCCATCCATTTTCTGAAACTCAGATAGTTCCAGCTCAATTATCTTATATCCTAACTTTTCGACATTTGATTTGGTTTTAGGAAATCCTTTAGGAACCAGAACATAATCATTAACCCGAAGGCAATTTGCTGCATAAGATTCATCATCAGGAATAATTATTCTGTTAAAACTGCTCAGATCATTCATGCTACAAATTCCTTCTTGAATAAGTAGATTATTTTCACCCAAGTAATTTACTCCAGTTTTAAAATGCAAAATGTTGCAGATAGGAATAACTGCAACTTCAAAATGGAATTTTTCCAGAATTTCCTTTAATTGCCTTGATCCGGTAAGATTCGTTCTGTTCGATAAACCAATAATAAATTTATTATCAGCTTGCATTACATCACCCCCGTCCACCGTACCTGGGTCAGTAATGGAATATAATGGGAGCAACGGTTCTAGTATTTTTTTGACCTCAATCTCTTCACCCAGTCTTTTTTTATTACCTGGTCGTGCTATTACACCAAAGTCTTTTGTAACAATAGCTGTATCTTCTATAAAGCATGAGTCTGGAAATTCAGGATCACTCTCCATGACAATTACCTGAAGACCACATTTTGCAAGTGCATCACAGTATGCTTCATGCTGTTTTAGGGCTAATTTATAATCAGGTTTTCCAAGATTTGCTTCAGTTATTCCGTTGGCAAAAGTATGTGCTGGCTTTCGGACAATTGCTTTAGTGAACATATTCTTTAAATTTATAATTCTTGCGCTAAAATAGTCCTTTTATCCAAATGAATTTCTAATTTCAGACCAAAATAGAAGCCTTTAAAAAAGATTATTTTTCTTTTTTTTATCTTTTCAGATTTCGTTTAAAAACTTTTGCAGTTAGTAAACCTGATATAATTAATACAAACCAATTGATAGTTATTACAATTACTTCGAATCTATATTCTCTTTCAATCCTATGCACTATTGAAACTAGAATAAGTGATATAATGGTTAGTACAAATCCTGTAATAAAAACCCATCGGACTGCTTTTTCTGATTTGCTTGTTTTGGCAAATGCAAATGCTATAAACAAAAACGAAATGCTCATAAATATATATCCAAGTTCTTCAAGAGCTATAAATAATCCATGAGGATTATACTGGGTTAAAATCGAAATACCGTCCGATTCACCATTTATTAGGCTTGGTTGAATAACTGAAACCTGAATAAAATAATCAGTAACCAGAATCAATGCTGAAAGTGAAGCAAATATTAATGCGGTTAGACTATAAAATTTCCGTTTTTCTTCTGCATAAAAATGAATAGATACAAAAAAAACAACATATAAAAGTGTGAGAACCATCGCTGGAAACATCCAAATATAGTCCCTTGGCCAGCGTGATGCAATGTCGAGAAAAGGATATTCAAAACAATTTCCTTGGCAAAACGGTCCCGATAAAGGGGGTGTAAGAACAGCAATAATAAAGGTACCCAACGTTAATATTGATGTTGTGATGGCTATGTAAAATCCAAATTTATTCATATTTAAAGGTTTGGTTTTTTCGGATTCAAATGATTTCATTTTTTTACTTTATTATTGTGTACTTTCCTTCCTTAATATTGACTACTTTCCAGTCATCTTTTAAAATCAATTTATAATCAGATTCCTGAATAGTGCCGGAGAATCCGGATTTAGGTGCCGAAACCATAAAAAATTGCCAATCGTTACTTCTAAAAATACCATTGCTAACTTCTAGAATGCCCCAATCGCCAATTAATCGCATCGTAGTATAAACAACTCCATCTTCAAGTGAAATGAGTTTTTCCTGAGGATTAAATGTGAAATTTAGATTATTGTTTGGAATTATTAGCTTATTGCCTTCAATGAACTTTTGTTTGTATTCATTTATAATTGCTTTTTGTCCTTCAAACTTTTCTGTTTCAGTTTTAATAAATGTTTCAGCATTATAAAAACGAATGATCTCATGAACTGTGTTTTTTAATTCCAATGTATCTGATGTTATTTCTGAATTAATTATTTGAGATGCTATTTCAGGAATGCTTTTGCCTTCAAGAATTCTTTCCAGCCAATTTTCAGAAAATTCATCCATAAAATATCCATATGCAGGACCTGTTATATATGCGAATGAATTTGCAAAACCATCTTTATTTATTGATAGTTCAAGTTGCTTAGCAATTACTTTAGGAATAATACTTTGGTTTAATCCACAAAGTTTAAGTCCCGTGTATTCAGCCATTCCTTCGAATCGTTCAAATTCGTTTTCATTATTTTCAGGAAATTTTAGTTGTCTGTATTTTCGAGCAGTTAATGCATTTTTAAGATGAGATTTTTTCTCATCGCTATTCGTTGCCAGTAATGAGTTCTTAAGAGCCATAAATTCCAGTTTTAATAAAATTGAACCCTGAAGTTCATCAAGATGATTGTTTGATGTGGTTACTGACGAAATGCCTAATTCATCTTGAATGCTGTGCCAGCTTTCATGCACAAAAAGCTTTTTTCTGCCATAAGGATCATTCTCAGAAATACTGTTCCACATAACCATTGTCCATTTAACTCCGTTCCATTCAAGCGAAGTATTTGCTATTCCCAAATTATCAGGTAGATTTCCAACAAACAATCCGTCTTTAGGTTTTAATGCATTGTTTTTATCAGCTACATTGGCTATAATTAATTTATTATCAGGAATAACAATCATGGTTGGTCCGTATAGGTTTATACCCCAAAGTTTGCCATTATCAACAGAACAAATGGAATCGAGTTCGTTAAAATACTTCTTTGCAAGATTTAGATAATTTACTTCCTGAGCCAGAGTTATGAATGATATGCCTGTAAGAACTAAGGTAATTAAATAGTAATTGATTTTTCTGCGAATAATTTTCATGATTTATTTTTTTATTAGATTTTCTTCCACTCTGAATTTAGTAATTCTACTAATAAGGTCATAGGGTATTTCCTTATCCAAAGGAAATTGTACAGACCCTTTTGCATTTTTATATTTTGCTATTTCTTGCTTAAATTTTGATATTCCCGATGGAGTAGGGTAGAACCCAATATGGTTTTTGAAAGCTGCAAAGTGAACTAAATTTCCATTTAATCGAAAGGTTGGCATTTGGTAGCTCATGGTTTCGGTTGCTTCAGGAGCTGATTTTTTAATGGTTTGTCTAACCTTTTCAAGAATATTCTGAATGTTATTTGGAAATGAGCAAATATAATCATCAATTGTGGTTGGGCTATTCATGGTTATTAATAATCTGTAAACCTAATTAAATTAATTTTCTTTATCCTTACTTGTAACCAACAAATAAAGATTTTTATCCTCAAGAAATAAATAGCCTTGCTCGTAACAGAAGTGGTAATTAAATCCTTTTAGAGTTTTGTAGGTATGTGTATTATAGGTAAAGTTAAAACCATTTGAGAGTAATGTATCTTTTGTTACCATTGTTTTTCCTGATTGCTTGTTTAATTCCTGCAAAATGCGTCGGTTTTTTCTAAGAATATTATTAATATTCCGAACAGTATTGCTTGCATCGCTGTTTAGTCGATTGTTGTATGAGTTTCGACATTGGTCAGAGCAGAATTTCTTGTCAGCACGGCCAATAAGTTTTTCTCCACATTCGGGACAAGTTTTTATTGATTTCTCGGTCATAATTTTTCTCTAATTAATCATCTTGAAAATCAAATATAAAAATATTTTCAATCAATTACAAACGACAACAAACGAATGTTAATCGATTATACCTATTTAACAACCGAATCGACTAGCTGACGAGACGTTACTTTGTATCAATAAATTTTTGTTTAACTAAATAAAACGTAAAAAATGGAAGCAACAATTAACAAAGTAGAATTACAAGGATTTCTTGGTCGCGATGCAGAAGTAAAATCATTCGAAAGCGGACGTACGCTCGTAAGCATGAGTGTAGCCACAAGCGAGAGTTATAAAAATAACAAAGGCGAGTGGGTGAATAATACAACCTGGCATAATGTATCGTATTGGAAAATTAAGAAAGATGAGGATCTGGAGTTTCTTAAAAAAGGTGAGTTGGTTTTGTTAACTGGCCGACTTAATACACGCAAATACACCGATAAGAGCGGACAAGATAAGTACATTACCGAAGTGGTGGCACAAAAGATTGAGCCTGTTAAGGTTGAACTGTAGAGGAAATGCCATCTCTGTTATTAACCTGAATGTAGACGCTCGAAGAAATTCGGGCGTTTTTTAATATTAGAAAAGGCTTAAAATTTAAAGCTGATTTCTACCAGAACAGGGTAATGATCCGAAATACATAGATTGTCGTTCTTCTTGTCATCAATATGAGTGCACGAAGCAACTGTAAACTGAGAAATAAAAATAAAATCAATACAGTCGGTGGTTGAGTTTGTGGAATTAAAATTATTGAATGTTCCTGCAGGTCCATAAAATGGTTTTTGAGAAACCGTTGAAGCTTCTGTCAATTGAGTTTTTAATATATTAATTGGTTCGCTATTAGGTATTGCATTAAAATCACCCATTAAAATCAAAGGACAATTTTCAGGATTTAACTCAATTATTTTATTTAAGATAAGTTGAGATGACATTTTTCTTGCTACTTGACCAATATGGTCGAAATGGGTATTAAAAACCCAAATTTTCTTTTCTGATTTTATATGTTGAAATAATCCAGCTGTGCAGATTCTTTCTAATGCGGCATCCCAGCCTACTGAAACGTTTTCGGGATTTTTAGATAGCCAGAATGTTAAGTTACTTATCATCTTAAACTGAGTTGTATCGTAAAAAATAGCACAATATTCACCTTGTAGTTTTCCATCATTTCTGCCAACACCAATATAATTATATGATTTCAGGTTATCTTTCAGAAACTGAACTTGATTATTTAGGCCTTCCTGTGTTCCAATTATTCCGGGAGAATAATGATTGATCATCTTAACTACCGATTCTTTTCTAAAATCCCATCTGTTTTCTTTATCATTAGGGTTATCATAACGAATATTAAAAGTCATTGCGGTTATTGATTGAGCACTAACCATCTTAATTATAAAAAATCCCACTAATAAAAGGATGGAGATTTTAAGGTGTTTCATTAATTCTATTTTTCTAATTATTCTGCTAATCGTCCAATATGTAATTCTTTTTGTGCTGTGGATAAGTATTCAAATATTGGCAGATTGCGCATTTCTTCTACATTTTTCTGCTTATTTACATTTGTTATTACAATATCCCCTCTCAATTTTCCATATTCACCTTTGAAATCATAAAATGCAGCAATTATTGTAAGTTTCCCCGATAATATTAAATCTTTATACTTCTTATATGCTATGTTTATCTGATAATCGAGATTTTTCTCAATAATGCGGGTATATAGTTTTTCAAAATCTTTGGAGTGTTCATGACCTTTAACTAAGGGTTGTAAAAAATCGAGTTCATGTTTTATTCCATAAGTTTCTTCATCAAATCCTTCGAGATAAGCTTTAATAGCGCCACAATCCGAATGTCCTAAAAAGAAAAGTATGGGAGTTTTTAGGTTGTAAACGCCATAATCAACCGAGCCCTCTGTTGATAAAATCTGGTTTCCAATATTCTTTATGGTGAAAACCCTGTTTGAGGTATCAGGTAAAAGAGCGTTTAAAGGTACACGTGAATCCGAACATGTAACTAATGTTATATATGGTTTTTGCTCATAACTGAACTCTTCAAAATATTCGCGCGGATGAGTTTGGGTAAAATAGTTATTTCCTAAAATAATCTGGGCAATAATATCTTTTGTTTGCAGGGATTTTGGTTTTTCTGGAGCTTTTTTAATATCAGGTTCTGTTTCTCCAATTGCAGCTACAACAATATCATAAAGTGTATCGCGACGGCTAATATGTCCAAGTAAATGCTCCAGTCCTTCCTGTCTTAAAATATCTCTTACCTCACCAGATCGGGCTTCGGTAACTTTGAGTTCAATGCCTCTTTTTTTCAGGTTTTGATATAACCGCTTAATTAAACGTGCTCCACTCGAATCAATTGTTGCGGAACTGCTTAAATCGAATATTACTGTTTTTAATGACGAATCTGCTTTTTTTACTTTATTCCAGATTGTTTGATAAACAAAGGCCACATTAAAATATACAAGTGTAGCTTCAACTCTGAATATAAGTATTCCTGGCACTAACTCATTGTCAGGATGTCTTTTCATATCTGAAAAAACATTTGTGCCTGGGATTCTTCCAAGATACGAAATGTATGGACTGGATACACTACGAATAATAAGAATTAGAGAAAATAAGGCACCTATTAAAACACCTTGCAAAATTCCAAATATTATCACACTAAATAGAGCAGTCATTGCAATAACAAAGTCGAATCGATTAATTTTAAACAATTGTTTCATTTCGTTAATATTAACGAGACCTCTGATAGCAACAAGTACAATCGATGCAAGTATCACTACAGGCAGATTTTTGAGTAATCCGGTAAGGAACATAAGACAGATTGCAATTGCGCCTGATGCTATAATAAGTGAAAGAGGCGTTCTAGCACCAGCCTTTTCATTAACAGCTGATTGTGATAATCCGCCACTAACTGGATATCCCTGACCCAGAGATGTGGCTAAGTTAGCAACTCCTAAAGCCAGTAATTCCTGCCCTGCATCTATATCGTATCCGTTCTTTTGAGCTAGTGTTTTTGCTGCCGAAACACTTTCAATATAAGCCAAAAGGAAACATGCAAATGCCAATGGAATTACATGTGTAATATCTTTCAAATCTAATGTTGGTAAGTGTAGTTTTGGCAATCCACTAGGTATTATACCAACGGTTTTAAATCCCATCGAACCTAATGGTGTAAATGTTACAACCAGAATAGAAATAATTACAATTACTATAGCAGTTGGCTTACCAGGTAGCAATTTTTCTCCGGTCAATAATAATATTATTGCGATAAGACCAAATAATAAAACAATCAGATTAGTATCTGAAAGTTGACCAAAAAGAGTTGTTAAACGACCAATAAAACTTTCACCACCTCCAGCTACCCCAAAAAGTTTAGGGAGCTGAGTCATACCAATAGCTATGGCTGCACCAGCCTTAAATCCAAGTAAAACTGTTTCACTAATAAAATTTATTATACTGCTCAATCGGAGCAAGTAAGCCATAATACTCATTACAGCAAATAAAAGTGCTGAAAGCGAGGCCATATCGACCCATCGTTGAATATCACCATTTGAAAAGTCCGCAAGAGTTACTCCGATCAACATCGAAATGGCTGATGTCGGACCAACTGCAAGTTGTTTACCGGTGCCTAGCATAGCATAAAATATACCTCCAATAAGGTATCCATAAACTCCATATTGGGGAGGTAAGCCTGCCAATGTTGCATAGGCTAATGATACGGGAATTGCATAGGCAGCTAATGTGATGCCTGCTATGGTATCGTTTCCTAAAAAATTTAATGAATAATCCGAAAGCCATTGTATCGACGGAATAAACTGATATAGTCTTTCTTTAAAAGTTTTGTGATTGTTCATAAACGCTATTGTTGAATTGTACAATTTTTCTTAAACTAAGGTAATATAATTCAGGTGATTATGCAAACAGTGTTTATTTTTTTAGAGAAGTGATAATTAACTTATATTATTCCGTGTCTTTAATAGGTGATTTAAGAATTAAGGTTTTTTATTCCGCAGATTAATCGATTTGTTGGTGGATTGACGGTAGAGATATGGTGAATGTAGTTCCTAAACCGGGGTTACTGCTAACCTTTATTGAGCCACCATTTTTCTCAACAAATTCTTTGCAAATAATTAGTCCTAAACCCGTTCCTCCCTCTTGGTTGGTCCCTTTTGTAGTAAAGTTTTCTTCTATTTTAAAGATCTTGCTTAAATCAT
>JAIFLC010000060.1 GCA_020049295.1 Bacteroidota bacterium | reverse complement strand
ATTGGATTAATTATTTCTGCAAATTTATGGGCCCAACCTACACCTCCTACCAAGTTAAGTAAACAAGAACTAGTGGCTTTCGAACTCTTTGAAAAAGTAGGTTATATTAAAATTGACTCTATTGACAAACAAGTGCTTTATGTTAAACCTGTAGTCTGGGCAAATCTGAAAACACCAGAGACTAGAACAAATTTTCTTAAAGCAGGCTCAAAATATTATAATGGTCATAAATATAATAATTGGGAAGGCTATGGCAAAAATTGGACATTCAAAATGAAACTATCCGATTCTAAAAAACTTGTTGGTGAACAGAGTAAGGACTTATCCATAAAGATAATAGAGAACTAGTGAGGATTCATTTACTGAAATATCTAGACTTCTTTGTGTACTATGACAATTTCTTCGTCTTCACTACTTTTTAATGATTCGTTTGACACGATATAAACAAACTACTTGATTAGTAATAAAATTGAACTTTTTATACCGTGACAAATTTGAGTAAATGTGACAGTTTTAATCCACTCCGGCGCCTAACACGGATGGTAATTGCCTTCAGCAGCCCGGACAAATCCTTAATAACCCCAATGTCTATCACCATAATTTAAACCCACTTATTAAACTTTTTGTACCATGAGCAATCCTGCTGCCGTGACAAAGTCTATGGGGCTGCTGGCCCTCGCGCTGTTGTCATGGTTTTTGCATCGTCATCTGCCAATTATTATACCGGGAGCAATTCTCGCCGTTTATCGGGACTCAGTCATCTGGACCATTTTATCGTGACAGACAACTTATCGCCACTTATCGGGACTATGCAAAAACGCATGCCAACCCTGACACAGACGGCAACTAATCCTACCACCGGGCCGTTATATTTAAACGTCAGCATGTTACGGGACAATTCCTGACTTGACAAAAAACGCCTAAGTATAACTTTCTCAAGCAGGGTGTCTTTGTTAATCTGGACAACTTCGTAATCCAGAAAAGGCCATGTTGACAAATTATTTATGGTGGGTCTACTCCTGCATATCTATCGGGATTCATTTAATTGTTGTAAATTTAATTCTAATATAATCTGATTATTATAACATGACTACTCAAATTGCTTTCGTCCTTATATTGACTTTTCTAATCAACCTGATAACAACCCTTTCCTATTCCGTACGGATCGTAGGAATAAGGACTGGAAGAATTGCTGTATCATTTGCACTTTTCAATATCTTAGTACTGATTTCACGAACAGCTAATGGATTTCAGGCACCATTATTAGCAAGCACAATAGAAAAGAATATCAACTCAGGACAAGATGCCAATCTGCTTGACTTCAGACTTATCATTCTTTCGTGCACAGTGGCAACAATAATTGGAGGACTTTTGATCCCTACCTTTCAAAGGATTTTATCAATTGCCGTAGAAAAATTTAGTATCTATAAATCCGTGCCGAAAGTACTTTTTCATGGATTTACTAAAACCGGGATTACATCAATCAAAGAAAACCTTGTCATGCCGAGTTCAAAGAACATTGTTAACCTTGAGATTACTGCCGATTTCCCGTGGAAAGTCTTTTTTATGAATGTAATAGCTGTTGCGATTATTACTATTGGTGTCTTATCAGCTTTGTATGCAGGTTACTTTAATCCCGAATTCAGGACCACTGCAAGTAGTTTGTCTGCAATAATTAATGGTTTCGCGACTATTTTAATGTTTGTCTTTATTGATCCATTTCTCTCTGTCATGACTGATGATGTAGTATTAGGTAAAACAAAAGAGAACCTTTTTAGAAAATATATTGTTTATATGGTCTTTGCCAGAGTGATAGGAACAGTACTAGCTCAATTAATGTTAATCCCAGCTGCAAAGTTAATTTCAATAATAGCCCGACTGATTTAAAAGCCATCGACTCATTATAGTCCTAATGCACCTTGACAGATTTAAAATTACGCCTAAGTATAACACGGACGGTTAAGTTAATTGCCTCGGCAGCCCGGACTAATCCGTAATCACCCCAAAACTTATGACGATAGTTTTCAGCCACTTATTAAGTTTTCGGCACCCTGACAAATCCTGCTCCCATGACAGAGCTAATGGGGCTGCCGGCCACCGCTCTGGCTCCAATGGTTTTTGCTGTCCAAATTCAGTTTACTATGATCCGTAAATCCTGCAATAGTGACGACTAAGCAAAAACCATTTCCGCCGCGACGCTATGGCAACTAACTTAACCGCCGGGCCGTTAGCATTCAGGCCCGGCTGCGCCGACACGTGGGACAACTTACACATAACGTGACAGTTACGTAACCTTGATAGATGGCCCGAAATGCTAACAAAAAACCATAGTTTCACTCAACAACCGGGGATAAACAATTTCACGGATTTTAAATAAGAATCAATAACTTATTCAATGGCAGTTATAAAATTTACCCAAAGTGCTAATCTCTATGAAAATCAAAAAGATTAACTTAGTTTCAACTATTATATAAGTCATTATGAAATCATTCTTTTTTATCTTAGTTTGTGGAATGCTTCTCAGTTCATTACTAGTAATAAGTTGTGACAATTCCAGTCAAAAAGGTAGTAAGCAACTACCAACATTTGATATGAACAATTTACCAAAGATAAGCGAGGTAAGGCTTACTGATCTTGGGTTTGTTGACATTAAATATATTCCCCTCGAATCTAAAGAACAAAGCTATATCTGTGATTTAAACGGCATTTTTTCTTCAAATAAACTTGTAGTGGGAGACCATTTTTTTTTATTTAAATGTGGAAATAATATCATCAAATTTCGAAAGGATGGATCCTTTGAAACCAAAATAGGAACAATCGGAAGAGGACCAAATGAATTTACAGTGGCGCACGATGTTACTATTGATTCGAAGACGAACAATATTTATGTACTATCAAGATGGCAAAAGAAAATTTTTGTTTATAACGAGCTTGGGGGCCTAATTCGAATAATCCAGCTATCTAATTCCCCTAGTGGACTGGTCAAATGTAATGATGGGATTTTGTGTTACAGTGAGAATCATATGGGGAATATTATAAACAGTTTTGATTTTATCGATACAACTGGAGCAATCATAAAAAGCTTCATTAATAAGTACCCATTTAAAAATAGAGATGCTTATAACACATCCGGAGAAAACCTTTTTTATGATTTCAGGGATCAGGTATACTCAAAACAAATATATTCCGATACAATTTACAAGTATAATGAAGGAGAGTTTATACCACATTTAGTTATTCAAGTAGGTGACAAACTCTTAACACCGGTAGCTCGATCAAATTTTGAGGGCATGTACCTTGGTGAGCATTATATTAGGCCACAAAATATTTTTGAATTTAGCGACTATCTTTATTACGATTTTTGCTACAGTGTTAAAATTCCTAATGATATTTTGGTATATCGTTTCATTGGCTCAAAAAAAAGTCTTAATTATTCATTGTTAAATTTCGATGAGGGTATCATTAATGATCTAGATGGAGGTCCAAATATACTGCCTTTAACCAAACTGAATGATAATACAATAATTGCTATGATAGATGCACTAAAATTTAAAAGTTATATCGATTCAGAATCTTTCAAAAGGTCTAATCCTAAGTATCCGGATAAGAAAGGACAATTGGAACTCATGTCCAAGAACATAAAAGAGACAGATAACTCAATAATTATAATAGTAAGCTTTAAAAAAATTAATTAGTGTGACTAATCCTGCTGCAGTTTTAAGGTATCGTGACAATGTCAATAGGGCTCTGAACTTCGCACCGTTGTCATGGTTTTTGCATCGCCATCGTGAAAATTTTAAAATACCAGGACAAATCCAGATCATTTATCTGGACTCTTCCATCAGGTCAACTTTCAAATAACAGAACAGCTCCAATTCCTCTAAGGAGACAAATCAACACATCGCAAACAACTGACAACGATCAATATCTTATATATTAAACCGGTACAATTTTTGTTGTAAAAAGTTTTTTATATTATAAAATGAGATTCACTTGTAGGACACCATGATTCCATAATTTAAACTAAATGAAAACTACTTTGATTCTGACTTTAATAATCTTTCTTATAATAGGGTCAATTTTCGGTCACCTAAGCGAGTTAAGTTATGTTGATTTTAAAACTGAAAACTCTCGATCACAACTTATAAGATCAGATTTCTCTAGCTTGAGTAAATCAAATTTAAAAGAGTATCGAAAACTTTCTAGGCAAAATAATTCTAAACACAAAACTAAACTCAAATATCAGGATTATGGACCTATGCCTTACAATCAAGACTTTGGTCCTCGACCAAGTGTTAGATTGATCAAAAGCGAGAAACACCTTGATAAGCAGATGTATTATGCACCATACTACAATATGACAGGGACTCCGATAAATGAACCAAGAAAATTAAACCAATTTATACCTTGACAAATCCTGCTACTGTTACAAGCTCAATTGGGCTGTCCGCCAACGCTCATTTTGTCGTGGTTTTTGCATCACCATCATGATAATTTAACATGTAATAACAGTTCCTTCTCACTTACCTTGACTTAGACAAATCCACACTTTTAAAATTGCATTGGAATAATTTTTGCTGTTAATGCATTAACACATTTGATTCAATATACCAAACTATGAAGAATATAGGATATCTATTAATACTTCTTTTATTCTGCTGCGGATGCAAAAAGGAAAATCCATCTGAATTCTCACCCAACCTACTAGGAGAGTGGTTATGGATAACCAGTTGTGGAGGAATATCTTACACTTGTCATACACCTAAATCAAGAAACTATGAAGTCAAGCTTATTTTTAAACCAGATTCAATCTTAGACTCCTATCGTAATGACACTTTAATGTCATCAGAAAAATTTCAAACCTATATTTCACCCACTTCAACTTTACCTGGTACGCCTGATGTTATTAAATATTCAACCATTCAAATGAAATTCTCAGTAATTAATGACACATTACACTTCATTGATTTCTGCTGTGATGGATATGAAAGCACTTATAAACGAAAAAAATAAGAGTGTAATAAAATTAATACTGATTACCTCCTAAGCAACCCAATAAATCACTAATTGAATTTAAAATGCTATGAAATTTTATTATTTGTCATTCATTTTACTACTGGCTTCATCCTGTAAACAAAAAGAGCAAAATCTCTTTGAATTTGATCCAAGGAGTCTTGATAAAAAAGAAATTACATTATCCCAAATTGCTGATAATATTAGTTATACACCTTTGGATAATAGTATTCAATTAGGTGAAATCTATGATTTTCACTATCCTAAATTTATTAACAATGCTATTTTCTTATATGAGAATAAAATTGGCGTTTTGGTTTTTAACAAAAACGGAGAGTTTGTCAGAAAGATTGGGGGAAAAGGAAGAGGGCCCGGTGAGTATATCTATGGTTTAGATTTCACGGTTGACAATAAGACTGAAAATGTCTTTATCAATGATATGGATATAATTAAAGTATTTAATAAGGAAGGCCAATTTTTAAAGAGTTTCTCGCTAAATAAATTTGGAGATTTGATTAACAATATTGAGATTTTTAATTCAAAACTACTCGCATTTTATGCCATACAATTTGAAAATACTCCTTATGAATGGATGGTCTTTGATACTATCGGCAATGTAATCATTCAGGAAAAAAGAAGAATACCGCAATTTACAAGCAATGTTGGTGGAGGAAAGGGAGCTTATCATTTTAACGATATGATAGGCTATTGGGATGAATATTCTGATACAATTTTCTTAATTTCAGACAATTATCTACAAATTCCTTCTTTTATTATTAGTCCTGGGGATCACCGATATCCTAAAACAACAATTAATGCTCCAACTGAGATTAATAATAAATTATCTCTTAGGCAAATTTTTGAAACTCGTAACTTTTTAATAGTTCGTTATATTTATAATGAAATAAAAAATTTCGCACTAATTGATAAAGAAAGTAATGAAATATTCCTCTCCAATTGGGAGTTTAATGGAAGCGGAGGTATACTTAATGATCTTGATGGTGGTGCTAGATTTTTACCAAAATCTTACTATATTGAAGAAGACCTGGAATACATTGTTGGATTCTCATATCCTAATCAGCTTATTGACCTGGTTTCAAGTAATGAATTTAAAAATTCTTCTCCTAAATATCCAGATAAGAAGTTGGAGCTAGCAAAATTTGCTACCAATCTAAAAGAGACAGATAATCCAGTTTTAGTGATCGTTAGACTGAAAAAGTAAAAAACTACCATGACAATCTTTTCAAGACAATTTTAATTCCTGGCCTAAATATAAAAACGAATTATATATAAGGTTCGCTACATTTGTTAATTATACTAATATGACAGTTAACCAACAAATAACTTCATAGGCGAAATTTTTCAAACATATGCCAGGAGTCAACGCACAAGCAAGAGTTTGGCAGCCACCACCACGACACCCCCCGCAGGTGCCAAACACATGCTTCTTTGCCAATTCTGTCCTAAGTGACAGCTTTTCTATAGCATTAATTTTGTGAGATTAAATTGGACAATGGAATTCGTTGAATTAAATCTATGTATTAATCAAATATTAATTTAAATTTGTGATATGATTAGACAAAAATCGCATAGAATTAAGCATTTATGGACTACAATCGTTTTTGTACTCTGCTTTCTTCTTATTGATTTTCTTTATCAAAATCCAGATAAATCGGATTTGCCATCTTCACCAATTTTTCAAACAGAAAATTTACATCTAAAATTATCCTTGCATTATACTATCTCAATAAGTGATATTCCTCAACCTCCTATTCAGTTATGCATTATACCCCTTATTGATAAAACAGATTTTACAATATACCAAGAACACTTCAAAATATTCACGGACAATCGATTGATAGAGCAAAAACTAATTTCTCTTCATAAATTGGACCTTATTATAAAACCTGTTTCACTTCGTAGGTTTTATTATCATAGTATCTCTCAAGATTCCGAAGATTTGCCAGTTTTAAGTTAAAATCCGTCTTCATTTCTATTTTGTTTCACCTTTTCAAATACAGAAGGTCCATTTTTTAACTTAAAATATTATTACAATGAAATCATTAATACAAATAATTGGAATATTAGTAATGTCATCCTTTGTAAATCTCAACAATATTAATGCAATAAAAATTAATCTTAAAAATACTCACACAGTATATACTATCAGAGTAAACGATAAGGAAAAGTATTTCGACTGGGATCAGTATATTAAAATTGAACAGATCATCCCCCTCGAAACAAATTCTAATTCAGTTTTCGCCAATCCGGACAAAGTATATGTTTTAAAAGATAAAATGTTTTTTCAGGATAGGAAGAATCAGATTCTTAAGGTTTTCGACCTTTCTGGTAAGTTTTTGTTCAATGTAGGCAATAAAGGCAAGGGTCCTGAAGAATATTTAGAGATGAGAGATTTTATGATATCTGATAATAACGTATATACGCTGGACTATAAGAAGATCCATTGTTTCGATGCTAGTAATGGGAAATTTAAATCCAGTTCTAATATTACTACGCAGGAAATGAATCCGATGGGTTTTCTAGTTTTCAATAGCAAAGATTACTATTTATGGCAAAGTAATCCATCTCAAAAGAATGTCAGAGATACAAAATATAGATTATTGAAATTTGAGGAAGGAAAACTTAAATCAAGATATTTTGAATATGACCATCATTCAAATGATATGAACAGGTTCTTTAAACGTCCGGATGGGAGTTTCTACATCCGCCCAATTGATGGGGAGTATGTTATTTACAAAATCACTAAAGATTCCGTTTCAATCTCATTTGAACTGAATTTTGAGAATAAAAATCTACCTAAAGATTATTACTTAAAAAACCCAATCGATGTCAACAATGAGTATCTAAAAAGTGATTACTATAAAAGTATAGCTGATGTTTTTGAAACTGAAGAATATATCTATTTTACTTGCGCTGGTCCTCAATCATATGCATACGAAGGTTTAATTAACAAAAAGACACAACAAATAAGCTTTGGAAAACGTGATTTTAGCTCGAATCCCCGGATAATTTTTTCAGATGGCAAATATTTATATGGATATTATCAACCATCCTTGATTTTAAACGAACCTGTAAAAAAAATACAACACTATTTTTTTGATGAAATAAGGAATCATCTTAAAGGAATTAAAGTAGAGGACAACATTATTCTTGTTAAATATTCTTTAAAGGTCAATTAAACTTTGAGCAAATAACAACCTTGTTTAGAATTAAAGAGGATTCCTCTTATGCAGTAAACCACATCCCGCAAACCGATCAAACTTAAGTAATCATGACATTAAGGTTTGCGGGAAGAGGTTTACTGTATGCCACTCTATCGCTACGAGACTGAAAATCAAATGATAAATTCTATTCTTATCGAGACAGCTTTAAAATTAACCCTACATATAAAAATGAGTTATGGGCAATAGCGCTGATACAGTTGCGGTTACCTAGACAAATTCGTCAGCGTGACAGATTCGTTTTTCCTTGACAAATTATCTCACAGCGCCACTAGCCTATAACGGACTTTCTTGACTATTTATCATTTACGTGACAATTTCACTTTTTCTATCAGGATTATCTCATCGTGACCATTTTATTACGACATTTGAATTATCACCATCTATCAGGATTATGTAATGACACACTATATTTTAATCCTTACCTTAAAATTATTATTATGAGAAAGCTCTTTATCTTATCTTTTATCTTGATCTTAAGTAGCTTGTCATACTTAAACGGACAGAGATTAAAAGATCAAAAAATTCTCCCTTGGTCTTTTTCACTATCCTATGCGCCTAAATTCGAAATACCAAGGCCCCTAAGTCCAAATGGTGAAATGATTTTTAAAAGCATCAACATCATGACGGATAAAAAGATTAAGAATCATTTTTCGTTTTCATTTGGTCTGGATTATAGTCAAATCACAGATGCTTCTAATAGCCTGCATTTTGACGGCAGTACACCAGTTAGCAGCATGTTATTTAGAACATCGTACACTGCGTTCCCAATCCAACTAAACTATCATATTAGAGATGATTCAAAGAGGCTGAATCCTTTTATAAAAACTTCTCTAAGAAATATTTATTATCATGATTATTATAGACGAGAATCATCACAAGAATATTTCACATCTAAAAATGACCACTATTATTTGTTTTGCGATTTTGGATTAGGCAGCTATTTTAAAATCCATGACAAATTCTCCTTTATATTTCAAGCATCGGTCGGATTTGGACTTAAATACCACACACCACAATACACCTATTTCGAGGGACTTGCAGGCTTTAGATATACCTTGACAAGACCGACTTAAATCGGGACGAACAACTGCCCATAACACGGACGGTTTAGTTAATCGCCTTCGCCAGCCCGGACAAATCCTTCATAACCCCAACGTCTATCACCACAATTTACACCCACTTATTAAACTTTTACACCGGGAGCAATCCTGCATCCGTGACAAAGTCTATGGGGCTGTCGGCCGACGCGCTGTTGTCATGGTTTTTGCATCGCCACTTGCCAACTTCTGCACCGGGAGCAATTCTCGCCGTTTATCGGGACACACCCATCGTGACCATTTTATCGTGACAGCCAACTTATCGCCACTTATTGGGACTATGCAAAAACACATGCCAACCCGGACACAGACGGCAACTAACCAAACCGCCGGGCCGTTAGGTTGCATGCTCCAAAATCTCTCTACCATGTTTTCACATATCTTGATAGTCTTTCTTTTCTATTATATCTGGATTAATACTTATCCAAATTTATCGTGACAATTAGATTTCGTCCATCTGCCGGGATTCAGCCGTCTGCCCAATCCTGCTGGACGTGATTGTCTTGCCCATTTATCGAGATCTGGGGATCGCACGCAACCTAACGTCATCGTGACAATTTCATACCTGATTCATTAATCTGAGTCATCTGGACAACGCTATAATTGACTGCAATTCAAGTATTCAAATACAGAATATTTTCAGTACGATCAAGATTCTTGGAACAATTAAATAATCTATCGGTATGATTTTTGTTATCTTTAAATTATCAAATCGTTAAATAATACATCATTATAATGTTCAAAAAATATCTCTTTCTAAGTTCACTTCTAATATTTATTTTTACGGGCTGTGAAAAGATTAACACTGGGGAGTCATTTATTAGTAAAGTCAGTGATAAAGTAAGGATAGAATCAAATTTATCATACTCAATTCGAAGTGTAAATGATTGGAGGTGCCCTAAGGATATGATGTGTATTCACTCTGGTGATGTAGAAGTCTCACTTCGATTTCATCAAGGCTTACACAATACTGACAAAGTTATATCTTTATATACTAATGGTAAGAATCCAATCGAAATTGGAGGGTACACTATTAAATTACTCGGTGTAGATCCAAGACCCGAGGCAGATAAAACTACTTCTCAGGCTGAGTTCAGAATTAATATGATGGTTCTTAAAAACTGATCTTAAGACAACACCATCTGGACTGAAATTCCGCTGAACCAGTTTAGGTTACAGTTTTAATTATAACCGTTCTTCATATTAAAACCAGACAAGTTTAAAATTTCATTATTTTAGATAATACTGTGAAAAAAATACAAACTTTGCATAAGATGAAAAATAAACTTGCTCTCTTTCTCCTATTCCTGTTCTTCCTTTTACTGCTTCCTGAGTCATGCAAGAAGGAACCAATATGCGCATGTAATATTGAAAATCCTGAAGAAAACATAAAATGGATAAAAGATATTTTGACCCAGTCATATTCATTAGATGTGTTTAAGTATTATTTCAACAGCATTGAATATATAATTTTAGCTGACCCACCTGGGCCCGACGCCATGCGGATAGTTTTCGACTGTGATGGAAATTTATTAGGCCGAGATGGAGGTTATTCTGCCGGGTCAACTTCCATCAATTTGCCTTATAATTTCTGGGATTCATACAATGAGAATAAGATTCTTATCTATCAACAAAGGATTCATCCAAAATAGGCATAATAAATCTTAAATAAATTGGACAAATCTGTACCGCATGACAGTTTTAATGCTAGCACGTAACCTAACCCGGCTAGTATAGGTAATTGGCTGCGCCGAGCTCGTCCCGAAATACAATTTATCAGCTTCGCAATTTGATTTCCGGTCGGTCCTCGGTTGCCTTCGCCAGCCCGGACCAATTCTTAATCACCCCAACGTCTATCACCGTAATTTACACCCACTTATCAAGTTTTGTATACCGTGACTAATCCTGCTACCGTGACAAAGCCAATGGGGCTGTCGGCCGACGCGCTGTTGTCATGGTTTTTGCATCACCATCGTGATAATTTTATCATACCGTGACAAACCCTGCTCATTTATCGGGACACACTCATCTTGACCATTTTATCGTGACAGCCAACTCATCGCCACTTATCGGGACTGTGCAAAAACACATGCCAACCCCGACACAGACGGCAACTACCCATACCACCGAGCCGTCAGACTGTCTAATAACCTTGTCTTATTGTTCATAACTATGAGGCTGGTGATTCTTCGAAAAACTATGTGTTTTGTACCTTAACTACATGAAATTCATACAAGGACATAGCCGAAATCAGATTAACCTTTTCCCTGTTTCTTTGGACAATTCAATTGACCCTGATAATGAAGTCCGGA
>JAIFLC010000071.1 GCA_020049295.1 Bacteroidota bacterium | reverse complement strand
TAAATTCAACCCTTCGGTTTTGTGCACGTCCATCGGGAGTACTGTTGTCTGCAACTGGCTGATTAAATGAATATCCTTTATATTCAAGTCTCGATTTTTCAATACCTCTGCCAATTAGATATTCAACTACACTCTTTGCTCTTGACTCAGATAATTTTAGGTTTGCCTGATATCCACCAACATTATCGGTATGACCAGAAATCTCCAGACGAATAGTGGCATTATCAGTTAAAAGTCTAAGTACACGTTCTAATTCTGCATATGATTCAGATTTAAGTGTAGCTTTATTGGTTTCGAAGAAAATATTATTTAAAATAACTTTTGCTCCTACCTCAACTTTATCAAGTTGGAAATTGGCCTGAACCTTGCTTTCAACTATTTGTTTATCTTTTAAACTTACCAGCTTAACATAGAACAAATAGTCTTTTGCAGTTATTTCGACTCCATGGTCCTTATGCTGATTTAATTTTACTTTGTAATTTCCCAGCGAATCAGAAATGCCTGTAGAAACAATCTTGCTTTGTTCCATATCAATTACTTCGATCTTTGCAGTAATAGGATTCCCTGATTTTGAATCGGTAATCATACCTACCATATAGAGCGAAGTATCCAGTTTTAATTCAACTGGTTTAGAATAAAACAAATTATAATCAGGTTTATAGTTCCATGCAAGTAATTCGCTATTAGTGCCCATCTTAAGTTCTTTTTCTTCACCCAGAAAAACAATTTTATAGATATCCAGTCCGCCAATGCCATTTTCTCGAATAGATGAATAATACGCTTGTTTTTCGTTTTCTTCAATTTTAAAGAAAGCTTCGTCGTTTGGAGTATTAATTGGGTATCCAAGATTAACAGGATCACCCCAAGTGCCATCAGCATCTCTTTCAGTAACAAAAACATCATATCCACCCATCGAATTATGGCCTTTGGAGCTAAAGTAAAGCTTATTTCCTTTTGCGCTTAAAAACACACCTTCCTCATTAAAGGGTGTATTAATTTTAGGGCCTAGGTTAAATGGTTCTGACCACTTGTCATTATCATTTAAAACACTATAATAGATATCCATTCCGCCTAAAGTGGATTCAGCTCTATCAGAAACCAAAAACATTTCTTTTCCATCTTTACTAATGGTCATTGTAGTTTCAGCGTATTTACTGGATATTTTACCAGGAACTTTTCGCGGAGATCTCCAGCCACCTTCTTTTAGCTCACTAACCAGGATTTCACCACCATCTTCTTTCCCATTATATACATAAATAGTATTTCCATCAGATGAAAAGGCCAAAACTGATTCATTATTTTTTGAATCAATTCGATCTTCAACCAATGTGGCAATTTTCCAAAGTTCGCCTGCTTGTTCTGAAACAAAGATATTCTCGAAGTATTTATAATCCTCTTCAATTCTTTTATCCTTTTCCTCTATTGGTCTGCGAGATGTAAAATACAACTGATTCTGGTTAGGATGTAAAACAGGATTATAATCGTCGAATTTTGAATTTACCCGATCACCAAAATTTGAAATTATTACTCTAACAGGGTTATTCACGAGATCTCTACCGTACTTGCATTCTTTTATCAGTTTATCTACGTTCGTTTTAATTTCATCCAGGTTTTTTTCAGTGAATAATGCATAATAGGCTTTATAATGGTGAATCGCCTTATCAAAATCCAGATTTAGTTGATAAGATCTCCCCAATAACAAATGAATATCCTGGGTAATCTTTTCGTTTTTACTAAACGCTTTAAGAAGATACTCGGTTGCTTTATTAAACTTATCTGATACCAAATAGCATACTCCAATCTTGTAATTTAGAGCTGCGCATTCTGTATTATATTTATTTGCACGCAAGTAAAAATCGAGTGCTTCGGTAAGCGCCCCAATTCCTTGTTCATAAAGCTTATCACCATCTTTTACATCATCCCAAGCTTCTTTAAAGCCAGTTTCTTTAGCTTCAATTTCAAAATCGCTTTTTTTAATATCTATATTTTCCTGTGCTATTGAACTAAATCCAATATTTACAACAATTAAAACTGATAAAATAATAGTTTTTATAAATTTCATCGGATATTCGTATTAATTATTCACATTCATTTATATACTTCTCAGCATCATTCAGTCCAAGCTCTTTGGCCATTTTCCAGTCGGCGCACGCATCATTGAACTTGCCCAAAAATTCCTGAGCATAACCTCTATTAAGATATGCCTCGGCATATTTTGGATTAAGCTCAATCGCTTTTGATAAGTTTTTTACTGCGGTTAAATAATTTTGCATTTTTACATTGGTAATACCTAAATTGTTGTATGCTAGAGCAAAATCTTTTTTAATCTCTATAACTCTCGTAAAATCGTTTAATGCTGCTTCGAAATTGGCCATCTGATAATATGCATTGCCTCTGTTATTATAAGCAAAATAATAATTAGGATTTAGCTGAATTGCTTTTGAATAATCATCAAGGGCTCCTTTAAAATCACCAATTTTTATTTTACAATTGCCTAAATTATCATATGCGGTAACCAAATCTGGGTTAAGATTAAGTGCTTGATTATAATCATTAATAGCTCCCTGATAATCATTTAACATTCGTTTTGAGCTTGCTCTTTCGTGAAATGCATAGGCAAAATTTGGATTTTTATCAATAGCCATAGTAAAATCAATCATGGCATTATTATAATCCTCACTAATAAAATTAAGTAACCCTCTGTAATAATATGCTTCAGAAGTTGCAAATCCCTTTTGTATGGCTTTATTTATATTATTAAATGCTGATTTTGTATTTTTATTAATGTATTCTAAATAACCCATGCAGTAATATGCTTCGGCAAGTTCTTCATTAAGTTCAATGGCAATATTGATATCTTTTAAAGCGAGATCATTTTGGCCATTTTTTATTTTGATTTTTCCTCTTTCAAGATAAGGAAGCTCAAATTCGGGCAAAATAAAAAGAGCCTCATCAAACTTTAAATGTGCTTGCGTATAATCATCAGCCTCAATCAATCTAACACCTTCGTTATAAAGGATATGTGCTTTTTTTCTTATTTCTAATTGCGCTTCGGATAAACTTTCACCACCCTGCGCAAATACATACCCTGAAATAATTAAGAATAATACAGTTATTAAGTGTTTCATATGCTTAAAATATGGATGTTCAAAATAATGATTTAATTTTAATCGATTCTTAATAAAAATGTATAAGTTTATAAAATCTTATTGTAAAAATAGAAAAATTATACTCATTATTGACCATTTAAGAGAATGAATTTATAATTATTGCAACAAGATTTATTAATTGCTGAAAAAAAGAGTAAAGATTATGAATAGAGAATTTAAAGTAATAAATATGTCATATTTAGATTCGATAAGTAATGGTGATAATAAATTTATGCAAGAACTAATTGATTTGTTTTTCGAACAAATACCCGACTATCAAAACAAACTAATTGGTTTAAACAAAATTAAAGATTGGAATAATCTTGCTAGAATTGCACATAAAGCCAAATCGGCAATTATTATGATGGGAATGGAAGATCTTGCCGTAGAATTAAAAAAATTAGAGGAAAATGCAAAAGAGGAAAAAAATATTGGCGATTATCAGGAAATAATTGTTAAATTTGTAAATGATACAAATTCTGCAATTGCAGAATTGAAAGAACTTAAAGAGACAATCAAATAATATTAACCAAAATCAGGGATCTATGTTAAAACACGAATCCAAAAACGGAGTTGAAGTATTAGCTTTTGATAACATTAACAAGCTGAATATTTTAATCGCGCAAACTCTTAAAGAAGAAGTAGCTCAATATTTATCAAAACCCAATACAAAATTAATTTTGAATCTTAAAGGTATTGAGTATGTTGATAGTTCTGGTTTTGGAGCGCTCCTTTCTATATTAAGAAATGCAAAAAATAATGATAGTCAGTTTAAAATCTGTAATATATCAAACGATGTAATGGAATTGGTTAAATTGCTTCAACTCCATAATGTTTTTGACATTTGCGATGATGTTTCAGAAAGCTTAAAGAATTTTGAATAAAAAGAAAAACCGGCCTTTAGCCGGTTTTTTTTATTTATTTATAAACTCCAATCCATAATTGCTTTTATCGATATAAATAATTCCAGTTTTATTTATAGTATTGCCTAATATCCTTTTTGATAATTCATTCACTAAAAGCTTTTGTAGATTTCTTTTAATTGGTCTGGCTCCATAGTGAGGATCAAAACTAATTTCAGCAAGCCAATCAACAGCATCATTTGAAATCTCTATATTGATATTCTGTAAGTTTAGCATCGATTTAATCAAATTAAACTGCAATCTAACAATCTCAATAACCTCCGGTTTAGTTAAAGGAGCAAACATTACAATTTCATCAACGCGGTTAATAAATTCAGGACGAATGGATTGTTTTAACAAAGTCAGAACCTTATTTTTAGTATCCTCAAGAATCTCTTCCCTGTTTTTTTCATTCATTTTATAAATACTTTCCTGGATAATATGTGAACCAATATTGGATGTCATAATTATTATTGTATTCTTAAAATTTACTGTTCGACCTTTGTTATCAGTTAATCGACCATCATCGAGAACCTGAAGCAAAATATTGAAAACATCGGGATGAGCTTTTTCTATTTCATCAAGTAAAATAACAGAATAAGGTTTACGGCGAACGGCTTCAGTCAATTGCCCACCTTCATCATAACCAACGTATCCAGGAGGAGCTCCCACCAAACGTGATATAGAATGTCTTTCCTGATATTCTGACATGTCGATTCGTGTAAGCATATTTTCATTATCAAAAAGAAATTCCGCTAATGCTTTGGCTAATTCTGTTTTACCTACACCAGTTGTTCCCATAAAAATAAATGAGCCAATTGGCCTTTTAGTATCTTGCAATCCTGCTCTACTGCGTCGCACAGCATCGGAAATAGCTGTAATTGCTTCATCTTGGCCTATTACCTTCTTATGCAACTCATTTTCAAGGATTAAGAGTTTTTCTCTTTCACTTTGAAGCATTCTGCTAACAGGAATACCTGTCCATTTGGCAACAATCTCAGCAATATCATCGCTATTTACTTCTTCATTAATCATAGCTGAATCTTTTTGTAATTCGAGCAATTCTTCTTTTAACGTAATTACTCTGTTTTCGAGCTCTTTTATCTTTCCATATCGCAACTCGGCAACCTTTCCATAATTACCCTCACGTTCGGCTTGGTCAGCATCGAGCTTTGAATGTTCTATATTTTCCTTTAGATCCTGAATTTGATTGGCAATATTTTTTTCGTTTTGCCATTTTGCGCGTAGTTTGTTTCTTTCGTCAGATAAATTAGCAATCTGCTCACTCAATTCACTTACTTTCTTCTTATCTCCTTCCCTCTTTATCGCTTCGCGCTCAATCTCAAGTTGTTTTATGCGTCTTTCTATTTCATCAATATTTTCAGGAACTGAATTCATTTCGAGTCTTAATTTTGAGGCAGCCTCATCAATCAAATCGATGGCTTTGTCTGGTAAAAAGCGATCGGATATATATCGCTGTGATAGCTCAACAGCAGCAATAATAGCATCATCCAAAATACGTACTTTATGATGCGATTCATATCGTTCTTTTAAACCACGTAATATTGAAATAGCACTAAGAGTATCAGGCTCATCAACCAAAACCTTTTGGAAACGACGCTCCAGCGCTTTATCATTTTCGAAATATTTCTGATATTCATTTAATGTTGTAGCACCAATAGCTCTAAGTTCGCCCCGGGCCAATGCAGGTTTAAGAATATTTGCAGCATCCATTGCTCCTTCGCCTTTTCCAGCTCCAACCAATGTATGTATCTCATCAATAAAAAGTATAATATCGCCATCAGATGAAATAACTTCGTTAACAACAGATTTTAAACGTTCTTCGAACTCACCTTTATACTTTGCCCCAGCAATAAGTGCAGCCATATCAAGTGCATAAACCTCTTTGTTTTTTAGGTTTTCAGGTATATCACCATTTAAAATACGATGCGCTATACCTTCGGCAATTGCAGTTTTACCAACACCTGGCTCACCAATCAATATAGGATTATTTTTTGTTCTACGTGATAAAATTTGAAGAACTCGACGTATTTCATCATCGCGACCAATTACTGGATCTAGTTTTCCGGCCCTTGCCTGTTCAATTAGGTTTATAGCAAAACGATTAAGTGAGTTGTATGTATCTTCAGCACTTTGGCTATTAACTTTTGAACCTTTTCGCAAATCTTGAATAGCAAGTTTTAATCCTTTTTCTGTTATTCCATTATCTTTCATTAACTGAGCAACATTATCGCCTGATGATAAAATACCTAATAATATATGCTCGATTGATACAAACTGATCGCCCATTTCTTTTGAAAAAGTTAGAGCTTTTTGTAGTGATTTATTTGCCGTACTCGATAGATAAGGTTCTCCTCCCGAAACTTTCGGATAAGATAGAATTATTTTATCAATGGCTTTTTGAAAAATCAATAAATCAACATTCAGCTTTTTAAATAAAAATGTTGATATATTCTCATCTTCTGAAAAAATACTTTTTAGTAAATGAGCATTTTCAACAGCCTGTTGTTGATTACCTTGTGCAATGGTAAAAGCCTGTTGAATAACTTCCTGCGATTTTATTGTAAAATTATCTGTTTTCATAGCTTAAATTTTTCTCAATATGATGTCTTCAAAATAATTGCCAGTTTATATTCAAGCCAAAATGTCTTTAAAATCAGCTATTACAACGCCATAATGACAGTCATATTAAGTTTTTTGCCTTTTAAAGTAAATTTCTTTCTTGATAGAATTCAGTAAACTTTTATAACTTCGTAAAAATTCGACGAATGAAACACTATTTGCTTCAGATGAAGATCCTTGATATAATTGAGGATAATTGCAAAATAGAAATTTCATTTAACAACGAAAAAACGCACATATTCTTTTCTCCATCAACAAAGGAATTAAGGTTTACAGACAAAGATGCCCTTACAAGCTTTTTGAAATTAAAAGAATTTCAGCTTCGCAAAATTTTGCATAACAAACAAGCAGAAACATTTTTCAATGGATTTGAACTCAACTTTGTTTTGCAGGAAAAGCAACCCGATCCAAGATTTTACGATAGAAAAAAAGTAACTATACTTAATAATTTAAAAAATACATATTTAGTAAAAAAGAAAAATTTTAAATCAAAGAAAATTATTGAGGTTTATACAGATGGGTCGTTTCTTAAAGAAAAAAAATCGGGTGGTTTTGCCATATTAATCAAACCTATATTAGGAGAAACAGTATTACATTCATTTAGAACAAATAAAAAAGGAAGTAACCTGATTGAACTTTTAGCCATAATTAAGAGTTTAGAATTATTGAAGAACGAAAATAAACTATGCATCCTAACTGACAGTCAATATGTAATAAAAGGAATAACCGAGTGGTTACCAATATGGATAATAAATAACTGGTACACAGCCAATGGAACTCAAGCTAAGAATTTAAATGAATGGAAAAAAGTATATAAACTGGTAAAAAACAAGTATATCGAATTTGTATGGATTAAGGCACATACTAATCATCCAGAAAACACCTTATGTGATTTAACTGCAAAACAAATAGCAAATAAAATTAAAAAATGAAAAAAACAAATAAGCAACCCTTAACTCTCATCTATCCTGTACCTGCATTTATGGTAAGTTGCGGAGAAAGTGAAAAGGAACATAACATTATCTCCATTGCATGGACAGGGACTATTTGTTCAACGCCACCCATGTGTTATATCTCCATACGTCCTGAAAGACATTCGTATGATATTATTAAACGAACAAAGGAATTTGTAATTAATTATACTACAAAAGATCTTTTATTTGTAATGGATTGGTGTGGACGAAACTCCGGAAAGAATTTTAAAAAATTTAAAGAAATGAATCTGACTCCGGCCAAAGCAGAAAAAGTTTCATGTCCAGTAATTGAAGAATCACCTGTAAATATAGAATGTAAAGTAATCGATATTCTTTCACTTGGGTCTCATGATATGTTTATAGCAGAAGTTTTAAATATTCAGGTTGCAGAGACCTATTTAAACCCAAAATCCGGAACCATCAATATTCAAAACAATGAGCTAATAGCCTATTCACAAGGCAATTATCTTGATCTTGGTAAAATCATTGAGCAATCTGGATTCTCGATAAAAAATAAACAATAATTCTTCTATCTTTGTTCACGTTTTCAAAATTATAAAAACTTAATGAAGAGATATTTATTCAGTTTTGTACTGTTAATTATAAGCTGTACATATACAAGTGCACAAACTAAACCCAAATTAACACAAACCATAAGAGGTGTTGTTATTGATAAAGAAACACAGGTTCCAATACCAGGAGTTAATATTGTTGTTGTTAATTCAGATCCGCAAAAGGGAACTGTAACTAATGAGAATGGACTATTCAGGCTCGAAAATGTTGAAATTGGAAGACAGGCCTTACAGGTTAGTTCTGTTGGTTATAAAACCCAATCTTTTGATAATATTGTGCTTGTTTCTGCCAAGGAAACTGTAATGCGAATTGAGCTCGAAGAGTCTGTTACATCTCTCGATGAAGTTGTTGTAAAAGCTAATGTACCAAAAGACCAGGCTATAAATAAGATGGCCACAATAAGTGCTCGTTCATTTACAGTAGATGAAACTAGTCGTTATCCTGGCAGTTATGGTGATCCAGCTCGTATGGCAGCCAACTATGCAGGTGTTATGTCGGTTAGAGATAACCGTAATGATATTGTTATTCGAGGTAATTCTTCAACAGGATTATTATGGAGGCTTGATGGTGTTGAGATACCAAATCCTAACCATTTTGCTGCTTCCGGAACAACAGGAGGTCCAATTACCATTTTAAACAACAACCTTTTAACCAACTCTGATTTTCTTACTGGCGCTTTCCCTGCCGAATATGGAAATGCGCTAGCCGGTGTTTTTGATCTAAAGATGAGAACCGGGAATAACGAAAAACGAGAGTATTGGCTGGAGCTTGGTTATAATGGGCTTGAATTTGGAACCGAAGGTCCTTTTTCTTCCAATAATAAAGCATCCTATCTTGTTGCTTATCGTTATTCAATGGTTGATATTCTTGATTTATTGGGTGCAGAGGTTGAAACCACAAAATACCAGGACTTAACGGTTAAATTAAATTTCCCAACATCAAAAGGCAGATGGACACTTTTAGGCGTTGGAGGAACAAGCTATATTGAGATGTTTGATTCGAATGATAAACAAGGCGACTGGACTTTTGATGAATGGGGCGAAGATCTTAGTAATGGATCTCAAATCGGGGCCATCTCCTTAACTAATCTACAATTTTTAACCAGCAATACTCGTATTCAAACATCAGTTTCGTTGCAAGGTTCTGAAGTAACTACAAAAATTGATACATTTGATTTAGCCAATCAAACGCCTTTTTTATGGGCTGGAGAAAAATCATCTGAGGTTAAAGCTAGTATAGGATCTCAATTAAATAGCAAGCTTAATTCTAAAAACAATCTAAGTCTAGGCTTTATTCTGGATCGTTATTACATCAGTTTTGCAGATAGTAGCATATCCAATGGAATTTATGATATTGATACAGATATTAGCGACCAGTTTAATCTGTATCAGCTATATACTCAGCTAAAGCATCAATTTACAGATGATATAGAGCTTTATCTTGGATTGCATGGCCAATTTCTGGATTTGAATAATACATACGCTATTGAGCCACGATTTGGATTTAGCTGGGATGTAAACGAAAAAAACACCATAAAACTGGGTTATGGGTTGCATGCACAAATGCAGCTTAGAGCTGTTTATTTTGCTCAATCAAAATTAACTACTGGTGAGTACATTACAACAAATAAAAACCTTGATTTCTCTAAAAGTCACCAGATTGTTTTAGGTTACGATCATTTATTTAGTGAATCTCTTCGATTTAAATTTGAAACATATTATCAGTATTTATATGATATTCCTGTAAAACAAACTCTTCCTCAATATTCTGTACTTAATTTTGGAGCTGAATATTTTATCGAACGAATTGACAGTCTAGAAAATAAAGGAACTGGAGAAAATTATGGAGTTGAACTCACTCTTGAAAGATTTTTAAAGAATGATTTTTATTTTCTGATTACCGCATCATTATACAATTCTACCTACACCGGATATGATAAAATAGAACGAAACACAGCATTTAACGGGCAGTTTGCATTTAATGCACTTGCTGGTTATGAAATACGGGTTTATACAAACAATGTTATAACTCTTGGATTAAGAACATCCTATGCAGGTGGTCGTCCATATGTTCCTTTTGATGTTGATGAAACCCTTGCTCAGAAACAAGAGGTTTTAGATTGGGATAATGCTTATACATTAAGACCCAGCGATTATTTCAGGGTAAATCTGCGAGTTGGTTATAAACGAAATCGCAAGAAATTCAGTATCGAGTATGCTATGGATTTGCAGTATCGTACAAATTATACCAGTGTGTACGAAAGAAGAATTGACCCTACTAATGGAAAAGTTTATAATAATTATGAAATGGCACTTTATCCAATGGCTTTATGGAGAATCCAGTTCTAAGTAAATCTACATCAAAATAAAAAGAAAATTGCTTACGTTTTTAAGATGAAAATACTACTCATAAATACTCCCCGTTCGCCACATAACATGATTCTTGAATCAGCTCCAGAAGAAGCCAAACATTTTATACATAAAAAGCTCATTGGACCACCTCTTGGACTATTAACTGTTGCAGCCGCAGTTAAGGATCATGATGTAACTGTTTTCGATACAAAAGGAGAATACGATTTATATCCAGAAACAACACCTCCACTAAAAGAGTTGGTTTATAATTTATTAAAACAGTACAATCCAGATATTGTAGGAACTACAACTATTGCATCAGAGTTTTATTATGCAATTGAGATCTTGCAAGAAACAAAAAAATACAATCCCGAAATTTTAACTGTTATTGGCGGATTACATGCTACAATTGCAACATCAGACTTTACCGATCCTTCTATTGATTTAGTATTACCAGGTCAATCGGCATTTGTTTTTAGAGAAGTAGTTCAAGCCAAAGAAAAAGGTCAGTCTTTTGAAAACATAGGTGGATTATTTATTCAGAAAAACGGTCAACTTATTCCATCAAAAGGAATTACAAAAGAAGTAAATGCAGCCAATGCTGATTTTCTAATGCCCGACAGAAGACATTTAGAAAGATGGAAAGAAACATATAAAGTCGGTAATAGTCCATTTCCTTCAACCTATATTTTTACATCATTGGGATGCCCTTATAAATGTACATTTTGTTCAATCTGGTGTCAATTTGAAGGTAGATATTATCAACGTAATATCGAAAGCGTCATTGATGAACTTAAAATGGTTGATGATTATCCTGTTGTTCGTTTTGCTGATGCCAATACTATTGTTGGCAATGATTTTATAAATAAGCTTTTTGATCGAATACAGGAAGAAGGAATTCGTAAAGACTATATCATGGATATTCGCTCTGATACAGCGGTTAAATATCCAAAATTGATTGAAAAACTGGCCAAAGGAGGACTTAAAGTTGTAATATGTGGTTTTGAATCGTTTCGTGAAGAAGAACTCAAAAAATATAATAAGAGCAGCGAAGCTAAATTAATCCATGAAGCAATTGAAATCTTTCATCAGAATGGAATAATGCTTCGGGGTAATTATGTTATTCCGAATGATTATGATGAATCGGATTTTAAAGCATTATCAGATTATACTTCATCACATAGAGTAACTTATGCTGGTT
>JAIFLC010000161.1 GCA_020049295.1 Bacteroidota bacterium | reverse complement strand
AGAGCAAAGAAATATGAGTGAACGTAATTCTCAAAGCATTGTATTTAAATATACAGTTAGTGGTTTTATTATTGGCTTGGTAACTGTACTGTTTGTTATTGTTGTTGATTTTTTAATAAAACGAATTAGTTTTTCTGAATTGGCTGAAATTCATAAAACAAATCCCGTTTATTTAATTCTTGATTTTTCTCCCCTTGTTTTGGCATTTTATGCATATCTGATAAGTAAAAAATATTCCGAAACCTCGACTACCTTGCACAATTCTTTAAAACATGAATTTGATAAAACCCAAAAAATATACCGTTTTGTCGAAAAGATAAGACATGGTCAATTTGATTCAGAGTATAAAGTTCAGGGTACCGATGATGTTTTAGGTCAATCAATACTTGATTTAAGAGATAATCTAAAAAAGAACAAGATAGACGAAGATAATAGACGAAAAGAAGACCAACAGCGCAATTGGGTTGCCGAGGGATTGGCTATGTTTGGCGATGTATTAAGAAACAATACCGATAATATTCACGAATTATCATACAATCTCATCTCTCAGCTAGTAAAATATATTAAAGCTAATCAGGGAGCTTTTTTTATTATAAATGACGAATCACTCGCCGATAAACATATTGAAATGACAGCATGTTATGCATATGAAAGACGAAAATTTGCAGATAAACGTGTCGAATGGGGCGAAGGTATTTTGGGCGCCGCAATTTTAGAACAGCAAACGGTTTATATGACAGATGTTCCTGAAACATATGTAAGTATTACTTCAGGTCTCGGACAAGCAGTTCCTAAATGTTTATTGGTTGTACCATTAAAAATTAATGATGAGGTTCACGGGGTTTTAGAGATTGGTGCATTACAACCCATCGAAAAGCATATTGTCGAATTTGTCGAAAAAGTTGCTGAAAGTGTAGCTTCAACTATTTCAAATGTTAAGATTAATACCCGAACAGCGAAACTTTTAAAGGAATCTCAGCAACAGGCAGAAACGCTGGCAGCTCAAGAAGAGCAAATGCGTCAGAATATGGAGGAGCTCCAGGCAACACAAGAAGAAGCAGCTCGACAAAGCGAAAAATTTATAACTTTTACAAATGCCGTAAATCATACCCTTATTAGAGCTGAATATGATGCCCAGGGTCGCCTTCTTTATGCAAATACAAAATTTCTTAAGAAACTGGGGTATGAAAGTAATTCTGAAGTCGAAGGACAGCATATCTCTTTATTTATTAATGAAAAAGACCGCGAGTGGTTCGACGAATTATGGGAAGGCCTCGCTAAAGGAGGAAAGCATTTCGAAGGTGATATGAAACATGTTACTAAACAAGGTAGAGACCTTTGGACCATGTCGACCTATACTTGCATGCGTCACGACAATGGAACTGTTGATAAGATTTTGTTTCTTGCCATAGATACTACCGAACAGAAAAAACAGAGCCTTGATTATCAAGGTCAAATTCAAGCGCTCAATAAATCTACAATAAAAGTTGAATTTCTGCCTACTGGTGATTTATTAGAATGCAATCAAAAATTTATCGACTTAATGGAGTTTTCATTATATGAGTTAAAGGAAAAAACAATTTTTGATTTTGTAGATAAAACCGACCTGAATAAATTGCGCGAAATATGGGATGATATTGCTCTCGGAAATACATGGGAAGGAACACTTCGCCACAGAACGAAAGAAGATAAAGATGTGTGGGTAAGAGTTTCATTATCTGCAGTGCGTGATATGTATGAGGATATTTCGAAAGTTATTTATATTGGAAACGACGAAACAAAGGAACGTTTAATGGAGCTAGAAACCAGAAAACAAACCGATTTGTTGAAAAAACAAGAAGAAGAATTACGGATGTCAAGGTTGGATTTACGTTCTCAACTTAAACAATCAAAAGATGAAGTTCGCCAGCAGTTTAAAGAAATGGAGAAAGTTAAGATCAGAAATGAACGGACCCTTGAAGGTGCACTTGATGCAATAATTACCATCGATAATCATGGAATTATTAAATTCTTTAACAATGCAGCCGAAGAATTGTGGGGTATAAATAAAGATGCTGTGATGGGAAGAAGCATAAATAAATTATTCCCAGAAAACGATTATGCTGATGAATTTATCAACTCTTTTATTGATCCGAATACTGAAAAGATTGTAGGCCAGAGACGTGAAGTAACTATTAAAGATACCAAAGGAGAGGAGAAATCAGTTATTTTCTTGCTCTCGCAGGCAAGACTTGAAGATGAAACAACATACACGGCTTTTATTCAGAATATTTCAGTCGATTTGTTTTAGTAATTTTAATCACAATCAAATTTTGTTATTTTGTTGGTTATAAACCAAATAAATCAACTTAGTGCTATAATAATAACTATTCTTATTATTATAGTAGTTTTCATGTTATTTAAAATTAAGAAAAAACACGAAACAGTTCTTCTATTAAAAAAAGAAATTGAATTACTTCGCAATGAAAATATTGAATTAGTAGCAACTATTAAAAATTTGAACGAAATAGATAAATCAAAACTCGCCTATCTAACAGACATTTCTCATCAAATAAGAACATGCAGTAACGCTATCGTAGGATTTACAGACTTTTTAACTGAAAATAATTTGAATGAAAATGACAAAGAAAGTTTTTTTCAGATTATAAGTCATAATAATGAATTACTATTAAATACAATTGATGATATATTGGATATTTCAATTATTGAGCAAGGAAAACTACGAATTAAAAACGAACCGGTTTCTTTGCATAGTCTATTAAAGGAGATGTACTTAATTTTTAAAGACAACGATAAACTAGCCAAATCACACATTGATTTTACATATTATATTGATGACAACAGAAAAGACTTAATAATTATTTCAGACGCATTCAGACTTAAACAGATATTGATTAATCTAATCAATAATGCAATACAATTTACCGAATCGGGACAAATTTCATTTTCGTATAAAATAATTAAACAAGTTGATCAGGATTTTGTTTGTTTTAAAATAGATGATTCAGGTATAGGTGTAGATCCTAAGTTCCATGATAAAATATTTGATCGATTTTTTAAAGCACCATCTAATAGTAGCGAAAATGAAAAAGGGTTAGGTCTTGGTCTTTCTATTGCAAAGGACTTGGTTAATCAAATGGGAGGAAAAATCTGGATTCAATCCGAACCAAATATAGGGTCTTCCTTATTTTTCACTATTCCATGTGTTTTATGTTAAATTGAAAAAAATGATAAATAAAAACCTAAAAATTTCAAAGAGCATTAATAAAATATGAGAAAGAAGTATATTGTTTTTTTAGCCCTGGTAGCGGCAATTAGCTTTTCAAATTGTTCCAATAAGTATAAACCTTCTGAGTTTACTTTAAAAATTATTGAAACCAGCGATGTACATGGAGCAATATTTAATTATGATTTTATTCAGGATACGTTGATGAATAGCTCTTTATCGCAGGTTCATACATATGTTAAAAACGAAAGAGAAAAACAGGATCTAATCTTGCTCGACAATGGAGATATTTTGCAGGGTCAGCCTACTGTTTATTATTATAATTATCAAAATACAATTGATTCACATATTGTCTCCAGAGTTATGAATTATATGCAATATGATGTCGGAGTAGTCGGAAACCATGATATAGAGGCTGGGCATGCAGTATATGATAAATTAGTTAAAGAATTTAATTTCCCATTGTTGGCTGCCAATGCAATCCGCAAAGATAATGGCCAACCTTATTTTAAACCATATACCATCATTAATAGACAGGGATTCAAAATAGCAATTTTGGGTTTGATTACTCCACGAATACCCGATTGGTTACCAGAAGAACTTTGGTATGGAATGGAGTTTGAAGATATGATTAAATCAGCAGAAAAGTGGGTTCCAATAATTCAGAAAAACGAAAAACCCGATTTGCTGGTTGGATTATTTCACTCAGGATTCGATTATACATATGCTAATTCGGATGAAAACACCTATAAAAACGAAAATGCTTCAGTCTTAGTTGCAAAAAAAGTACCTGGTTTCGATATTATATTTATTGGGCACGATCATGAAACATGGAATGAAAAAATATCAAATATAGAGGGAAAAGAAGTTCTAATTTTAGGGCCTAAAAGCAATGCAACACAAGTTACCGAAGCGGTAATACATTTTAAAAAGAATGATAAAAACAAATATGATAAAACGATCGAAACTAAAATAATTGATATTACAATCTATCCAACAGATAGTTTATTCGACCAAACATTTCAAAAGCAATTGAAAGAAGTAGATGAATTTGTATCAAAACCTATTGGCGAGTTTACACATACTCTTTACTCATACGAATCTAATTTTGGGCCATCACCATTTATTGAATTGATTCATAACATCCATTTTAATTTAACCGATGCTGATATTTCATTTGCTGCAAATCAATCCTTTAATTCAATTATTGAAAAAGGACCTGTTAGTATTCGTGATATGTTTAAACTTTTCAGATACGAGAATTTTATGTATACAATAACCCTTTCTGGTGCAGAAATAAAAAACTATCTTGAGTACTCATATGCATCATGGTTTAATCAAATGAAAAAGGAATCGGATCATTTATTGCTATTTGAGATAAATGAAGATAGCAACCCAAAATTTAATGAAGCAAGCAAATCATATACGTTAAAAAATAGATTTTATAATTTTGATGTTGCAGGCGGATTAATATATAATGTTGATATTTCTAAACCAAAAAATCAAAAAATAAGTATAATTTCGCTTTCAAATGGTAAACAATTTAATCCTGATAGTATATATACAGTTGCAGTAAATAGTTATAGAGGTAATGGTGGTGGTGGACTTCTAGAATTTGGTGCAGGCTTAAGTAAATATGAAATTATTAAAAGGAGAATAAGTTCAACAGATAAGGATATACGATTTTATGCAATTAAGTGGATTGAAGAAAACAAAATAATTAATACTGATTTTGAGCCTGAATGGTATGTTATTCCAGAACAATGGTGGAAAAAAGCAGTCGAAAAAGATAAGAAACTTTTAAATTTAAACAATTAATAACACTATTTTATGATTAGAATTTTGGGTTTTACAATAATCATATTTCTATTAGGATCCTGTAATTTAACAAAAGCAAATAAAGATTCTGAGCCTAAGAAAGTTAAAAATGTAATTCTACTAATTGGCGATGGTATGGGCGTTAGCCAAATCTATGCAGCCATTTCAACTGCTAATAAAACATTAAATTTTGAGCAATTTAAAATAGTTGGCTTTCATAAAACGCATTCTGCAACCGATTATATTACCGATTCGGGTGCCGGAGGAACAGCACTTGCAACTGGTGTTAGAACCTGTAATAATTGTATTGCTGTTGATACATTAGGAAATCCTCTTAAAACAATTTTGGAGTATGCCGAAGAAAACAATCTGGCAACAGGCTTAGTCTCTACAAGTTCTATTGTTCATGCTACACCAGCTTCTTTTATTGCCCATGTTGCTAGCAGAAATGATTACGAAGATATTGCACTCTATTTTTTAAAAACAGAAATAGATCTTTTTATTGGTGGTGGGAGAAAACAGTTTTTGCATCGAAAAGATAGCTTAAATTTAATAGATTCATTAATTAATCGTGGTTATTTGGTTTCTGATAGTATATGTCATATTCCACAAGATTATAATGGTAAACTGGCTGTATTTACTGCATATGCGCATAATCCATACATAAAAGAGGGCAGAACCAATATATTACCTGATGCAACTGAAAAAGCAATTCAGATGTTAAGTAAAAATGAAAAAGGTTTCTTTCTAATGATTGAGGGCTCATTTATTGACTGGGGTGGACACGATGGAGATATTAATGTAGTAGTTTCAGAAACAATAGATTTTGATAATGCGATTGGTGAAGCTCTCAGATTTGCAAAAGAAAATGGCGAAACGCTAGTTATTGTTACTGCAGATCACGAAACAGGAGGTCTTACTCTTACTGATGGAAATCTACACGATAAAACCATTACAGCAAACTTTTCTACCGATCATCATACTGGTGTTATGGTGCCTGTTTTTGCTTTTGGTCCGGGAGCCGAAGAATTTGGTGGAATATATAATAATACAGAAGTTTTTGAAAAAATGATGAATGCTTTTGGATTTGAAAAGTAATAAAAAAAGCCCTGTAAATCAGGGCTTTTTGTTGATGCTTATTTTTTACTCCTCATCTTCGTCCTCATCCTCATCAAAATTAATATTCCCTTTGGGAGCATTTAACTTAATACTGCCATATTTTGTAATGATATTTATTTTTGAACTGGTATTCTGATCACTTCCAACTGTTCCTTCGATATTGAGCTCTGTTGACTCTTTGATACGGCTTACTCTACCTGTAGTAGGATAATCAATATCTCCATATTTTGCATTTCCGATAACCTGATATGAAGCATTTGCATCAATTCCTAGTTTTACACTTCCATATTCATTTTGAATATCGATAAATTCAAAATCTTTAGGTACATATCCAACTGAAAATCCACCATATCTGTTTTCAATTTCGATTTTTTTAGTAATCTCATCAAATTTAAAATCAGTATAAGCTGCTGTAGTAACAAAGTTAGCCAGACTACCTATCTTATAAACATCATACTTCGATTCACAAACAATAGAACTTGATTTAGTTACGTATAATTTAGAGTATTTAGTAATAGCTATAAGAGCCTTGCTCTTTTCGACTTCCAGTTTCGAATATTTCATCGTTAGTTTTAACCATTCAATTTCTTCAATATACCCATCTGAATAAGCAAGTTCAACTTCACTTAATGGTTTGGTATTATCCCTTATTATTTTGTTTGCTTTAAGATTTCCATATTTTACAGAAATCATTGCATGTCCTGTAATTTCATTAATAAAAAGGTTTCCATATTTATTCTCTATATCGAGTTTTGTATTTTTTGGCATTTTTACCTCGTAGTCAATACTAAACTCTTTCCTTGAATCGCCAAAGGAAATATTCCTGTTAAATCGTTCATCAATTGATGTAATAGCGCTTATTACATTCGAATCATGACTAAATTCAACGTTTAAATAATTGAGCAATTCTTTAGCCTTTTCTTCGTCCTTATGGTCAACCTTAATTATTACATCAATAACTATTTCGTTTTTATCCCAGTTATTTATATTCACATTTCCAAATCTGTTTTGGATAATTAGCAGTGTATTTTCGTCTGCAGGATATTCTTTATGCAGATTTTTGGTGTATTCCTGAACAGCTGCTGTAGCTGTAAATATTACAAATAGCTGTATGCTAAGTAATAAGAGTAATGATTTAGATTTCAGTGCTTTCATAGTTGTCAGATTTTTGTTGATTAAGTGCTTTTACTTGATGTAATTGATTTAATATTTGATTCATTATATCCACTTTCATTTGATAATGCTGTATCATAGCATTTATTACACGTTCATCCGATGGATTTTTCTTTAAATCGCGTTTTAGGTTTTCGTAAACTGCATCCATTTGTTTTAATTCTTCAAGCAACATATTTTTTTGAGAACTGTCAGCAAATTCAAGTGAACTGATTTCATTAAATTTTTGACTAGCAAGTGTTGCATAATATATTTCTACTTCATTGTATTCAGGAGAAAGTTGATGTAAGGCTAAACCGTTTTGCGATTCAAAAGCTGGATTTAGCTTATCATAAACCCATAATCCTGATATAACTACTAAAACAGCTACAGCTGCAGCTTTTAGCAATAAACCAAACGAAAAGCTTTTTTGCTTTTTGTTAACGCGAGCTAGTTTTTGTTCGAACCTCTCAAAATGTCCATCATCTGGTTCGAATGAATCAAAAACTGATCGGTTTTCATGGATTATTTTTTCTAAATCTTTCATATTTAGTATGTTATTTCTTTTTTACTATTTTTAATTCGCTCTAACAATTTTTGTTTTGCCCTTGCACATTGTGATCGTGATGTTGAACTGCTTATTTTTAATATTTCTCCAATTTCATCATGATCATAACCTTCAATCAGGTAAAGTGAGAGAACTATCCGATAACCATCCGGTAAATGATTAATCTGCTCCCTGATTTCTTCTGCTTTAGCTTGTATTTCATCTTCATCTTCTTTTGAATTTTCATTTGTTGCTGCCGGATTAATCCCTGATTCTTCTAATGACTGTAAATCCAATTTCTTTTTCCTTAACTCATCAAGAGAGTGATTTACAACAATTTTTTTTAACCAGGCCCCAAAACTCACTTCCCCACGATACATGCTAATTTTTTCAAATGCTTTTAAGAACGACTCCTGCATTATATCCTCAGCCTCCAAATTATTATTCACAATGCGTAAGCAGGTATTAAACATTGCTTTGTAGTACAATTTATACAATTGAAACTGTGCTTTTGGCTCTGCCAATTTGCACCTGTCAATTATATCCTGGTGGATATTAATATAAACACTTTCCTGTCTATTCATTTTCTACATTAATGACGTAAGAAATAAATTTCTGCTGCATTCTGTACACAATTTATGAAATTTTATTTTTAAGTACATCATTTTTGTAATTCTATATAAATGACGTGATTAATTTCCTTTTGCTGCATATTAATTCAACTTTCAGAGTTATACTTAAGTTTTATAGTTCATTTTAATTATTTTTACGGCCTGAAATAAAAATTTAACACAACAGATGTATTCTTACACCTCAAATAAACAAAAGAAACAACTTGTAAATTTCAATCAGTGGTCGAATAAAAGATATGCTGTTTTTAATTCGTTAAAACGAGTTATAAAAATTAGTACACTTAGTGTTGCTTATTCAATTGTTGCTCTGCCCGAAATTTCTGTTGCTCAAACTGATACTGTAAGTGTAGTAAAAAATCTCGATCTTGAAGAAGTTGTTGTTAGCGCCGAAAGATCACCTGTAGTTTTCTCTAAAGTTGCCAGATTAGTTACTATTATTAGCGAGAAAGATGCCCGGCAATTACCAGGAAATAGCCTAAACGAACTAATAGAAAGAAGTTCATTTGTTGATATCAGGCAACGTGGAACGCATGGTGTTCAGGCCGACATAAGTATCCGTGGTGGAACTTTCGATCAAAACTTAATTCTTCTTAATGGCATTAATATTACTGACCCCCAGACTGGTCATCATAGTTTAAATCTCCCAATCAATCTAAATTCTGTTCAGCGTATTGAAATTCTCGAAGGATCCGGATCCAGAGTATTTGGACCAAATGCTTTTAGTGGGGCTATAAATATCATCACAAATAAATCTGAAAAAAACTTTATTAAAACACGTTTCACCGCTGGTGATTTTGGTTTATTCAATGGATCTGTATCTGGCTCAATTAAGTATAAAAACGTTGGACAATTTATTGCTATTTCTAAATCGATTTCAAAAGGATATACCCAGAACACCGATTATGATAATTTAAATATCTTTTACAACCCTTATTTTAATTCAAGATTCGGAAAGTTTGATTTTCAGATCGGATACACTAATAGGGCCTTTGGGGCAAATAGTTTTTATACTCCTGAATATCCGAACCAATTTGAACAAATTAGCACAACATTTACCAGCCTGAAATTTGAAACAGGTAATAAAATAAAAATTATTCCGGCTATTTACTATAGAGCTCATAAAGATAGGTTCGAGCTATTTCGCGATAATCCTGCATCATGGTATACAGGTCATAATTACCATTTTACGCAGATTTATGGGGCAAAATTGGATACCAGAGTTTCCTGGAAATTTGGAACAACATCTATTGGTGTTGAATACCGGTCAGAAAACATCTTAAGTAATAAGCTTGGAGTAGCTATGAACGATACAATTTATATAAATAATGAACCCGATGGTTATTACGATAAAAAGTATTCGAGAGATATTTCGAATATTTTTATTGAGCATAGTTTTTATTATACCGATTTTTCTATAACAGCAGGTATTTTAGGTAGTTATTTAAATAATTCCAAAAACAATCTTAACATTTATCCGGGAATTGATTTGGCTTATGAGCTTGGTTCAGGGTTTAGGATTTATTCATCTGTAAACAAATCGTTACGATTACCAACATTTACTGATCTATTTTATAATGGGCCAAAAAACATTGGAAATCCTGATTTAGTTCCTGAAGAAGCATGGAGTTACGAAAATGGTTTAAAGTATTATTCAAATTTTATAAGCTTGAATCTTAGTGTTTTTCTTAGAGATTCAGAAAATTTAATTGAATGGGTTAGGCATAAGGACTCATTAGAAACTTTAAAGTGGGAAACACAAAATCTTACGAACGTTAAAACATACGGAATACAATTTTCATCAAAAATAAATGTAGTCAAAATATGGCTAAACCAACCAATTAAATCAATAAACCTGAACTACTCATTTATCGATCAGACTATAGGTTCAAATGAATATGAAACAAAGTATTCAGTTAATTATTTGCGACATAATTTTAACCTTAATATTGTACACAAAGTTTTAGAAAATATCGATATGTCGTGGAGTCTAAAATATCAGGATAGAGCAGGTAAGTATGAGCCTTATGATTTACAAAGTAATACTTATGGAATAGAAAAAGAGTTTAATCCAAGTTTTATTGTTGATGCAAAAATTTTCTGGAATTATAAAAGGATGACATTATTTGTTGAAACTACAAACCTGTTCAATAATAAAAATTTAGATTTTGGAAATATAGAAATGCCCGGAAGGTGGTTTATTGCAGGTGTTGAATTAAATATTAGTTCTTCTGATTAGTTCATCTGTAAAAAAAAACTAAATTATTATGAAGATTGGGTTCCGATTTAGAATTTATTTTTTATTTTTGCTAGGAATCCTAAATTATAATTAAATCAAATTACAAGATGAAAAAATTACAATTATTATTAGTTGCCTTTGCACTTGTAGGTTTTACAGCTTTCTATTCTTGTGCACCAAAACAAGATAAACCAGCTGAAGAAGCTACTGAACAAGTAGAAGAAGTAGTTGAAGCTGTTGAAGAAACTGCTGAAGAAGCTACTGAAGCTGTTGAAGAAGTTGCTGAAGAAGTTGCAGAAGAAAAAGCTGAATAAGCTTTTTGTGCATAAAAAAAATAAGCAGGATGATGTCCTGCTTTTTTTTTACCAAACAATTCTTGTAATTAATCCTGTTACAACCTTACCCTGAGAGTAATCGAATTCTGAACCAAACAAACTATGAGGAATACAATATACAACCATCAATACGATGGCTGCAAGTATAGTTAACTTTAAGTTTGGGTTTTTTCTATTTGCCCAAACGGCAACAATCCAAAAAATCAATGCGATTAGGGTTTTATTATCTGTTAAATCCCAACCAATAGGTATTCCAGTCCAGGCTTGTCCAAAAGCATAATGTTGAATTACAGGACCAAAAATCATTCCTCCAATAATCAAAAATAGTAAGGTTAGTTTACCAAATAAAACTTGTTTTTCATCCTTAACAATAGCCATAATACCAGCAACGGTCGATAATAACATTGCTGCAAACATAAAAAGAATATGAGGAATCATTGCCCAGGCAGGTACATTTCCTTTAAATCTAATTATTACATGATCTGATGCAATCTTTTTGTCAGGATTATTGATGCTTTCAAGTACTACAAAATATTCAAGCTTCCCTGCAGACGGTTGTTTAGGTAAATAAGCAATAAGAGTCTCTTCAGTTCTCACAAAATCAACTGTTTTCCAAGTATCTTCAATAGGAAATAATCTATAGTTTAATTTGCCAACAATAGATGTATCATGAATTACAAATCTCTATTTTTACTTTTTTAGGATAAGTTGGCCCTGTTTTACGTTGAAAAGATGCTGCAACAATAGTAACAACTAATGCTAATATCCAAATGGTTGTTTTATTCATTATTATTCTAGAGTTGAACAATTAATACCTTATTTTCATTTTCTCGTATTACCTCGATAGTAATTATTTGTCCAGGACTAAGTTTTGTAAGCCTGTCCATATAACCATAAATATCTTTTACTACAAGACCATCGATAGCCACAATAATATCGCCTGTTTTCATTCCGGATTTGTCGGCTGCTTTTCCATCAATAACCAGATCTACTCTCAATCCACGTTTTTCGACGCCAGAAAAATCAGGCATAATACCCAAGGTAACTTTCATTTTACGATCACCCAATGTATTCGTTGGAGCTTTTGGACCAGCTTCAGTAAACGTAAGTGGCGATTTTGTATTTGCAAGATCGACTGCTAAATCAAAAATATAATTAGAAACCTTTTCCATTCCATCAAAATTTATATTTCCAATACTATCGCCCGGCGTATGATAATCGGTATGAGGACCAGTTGAAAAAAAGAAAACGGGAATATTAATGCTGTAAAATGATGAATGATCCGATGGTCCATACCCTTCTTTTGAAAGTCCTAACTGGAAATTATAGTTTGAATTGAGCATATTTACGATTGAATCATTAATAATTGTTGTACCTATTCCACCAATCTGTAAGCTATTATCTTTTTTCATTCGTCCAACCATATCAATATTGATCATAGCCTTTATTTTGGATTTATTTACAGGCAAATTGTTGGTAAAATATTTTGAACCAAGCAGGCCCATTTCTTCTGCTCCAAAAGCAACAAAAATAAAATTAGTTTTTAATTGTCCTTTTATAGATTCCAGTTTCTGAGCAATTTCCAACAAGGCTGCAACTCCAGATGCATTATCATCAGCACCATAATGCACCGCAGAAACGTTTGGATTTCGTGAACCAGTTCCGATGCCACCAAGTCCTAGATGATCATAATGAGCTCCAATTACAATGTAATTAGCCATTTTTGAAGAATCTACAAGCAAGGTTGAAACGATATTAAATGTTCTATTTTTTATTTCCTGGATATCTGTTCTGATTTTTATTTTTTCATTCGTATTGAATGAAATAGATTTTTTGCTGGTGTTTAGCTTAAATTCTAAGTCAGAAATCGTATTGTTTGTTTTTTGTAGGATCTTATCAGCCAACTCTCTTTTAATCTGAACTACTGGAATGTTAATTTGCCCTTGTGGTTTATCAATTTTAACAAGATTATCAGTTTTATTAAATGATAGTCCAGAAACAAAAATTACACCAGCAGCGCCATGATCTTCGGCAGCAATAGCTTTGGATCGGGCACTTCCATATGCTTCATAAAGTGAACTTTTACTGTCAGGAGTGCCTAATAAAATCAATGCCCATTT
>JAIFLC010000139.1 GCA_020049295.1 Bacteroidota bacterium | reverse complement strand
AACATGGCTTATTATTGTTCTCATTATTGTAATGGCTTATTTAATTTGGTTTTGGTTTTTTATTTATAGAAAGATGATTGTTCCGGAAGTTGAAAAACTAAAAAAATCTGGTTTAATAAATGTAATTGTATTTCTTGCTATTTCTGCATTAATGATTATACCTATTCGTGGAGGTTTTGGCATTGCTCCAATGAATACAGGAAAAGTATATTTCAGTAAAAACAGTTTTTCGAATCATGCTGCGGTTAATGTAGTTTGGAATGTTGTTAATTCGCTGGTTTATAAAAAGAATACAGAAAAATCATATCAATTTATCGAACAGGATAAAGCCGAAAAGCTATTTTCGTTAATGAATAGCCAATGCGGAGATAGAAAGTATGTTGTAAAAGAAAAAGAACCCAACATTGTAATAATAATCCTTGAGAGCTTTTCGTCGAAGATACTTGAATCTGTTGGTGGCAAATGGCCTGTAGCAGAAAACCTGAATGCTTTATCAAAAGAAGGAATACTATTTACAAACTTATATGCTAATGCTGATCGAAGTGATAAAGGTATTGTGTCTATTTTAAGTGGATATCCAGCTCAACCAACGACTTCTATTATTAAGTTTCCCGGCAAAACACAATCACTACCCTTTTTAAGTAAAGAATTAAAGAAAAGGAATTATGCAACGTATTTCTATTATGGCGGTGATATCGATTTTGCAAATATGCGTTCTTATTTTATTAATGGTGAATTTGATAATTTAATTACCAACGATAGTTTCAACAGAAAACTGATTACATCAAAATGGGGAGTGCACGATGAGTTTGTGTTCGATCGATTATATTCTGATATGTTAACGGATACAAGTCTATATTTGAAAGTATATTTTACCCTTAGTAGTCACGATCCATTTAATGTTCCTTTTAAATCGGAGAACGATGGTTCCGATAGACCATCGAAATATCTTAATTCAATTTGTTATACCGATAGTTGTTTAGGTGATTTTTTCACAAAGATTAAACAAACTGAAAGCTGGAAAAATACTTTGTTTATCCTTATCGCAGATCATGGCAGTGGTCGTCCTGGAAGCGATAAAGTGTTTGGTATCGAGAAATATAAAATACCTATGATTTGGTTAGGCGGTGCATTACATATTGATTCGTTACGGGTTGATGTTTATGGATCGCAGATGGATTTAGCTAAAACATTACTAAATCAATTCGATATAAATACCGATAAATTTACCTTTAGTAAAGATTTGCTTAATAAATCTGGTTATAAATTTGGATACTATACTTACAACGATGGTTTTGGATTTGTTGATAGTTCTTCCGCTGTTATTTTTGATAATACAAAGGGTGAAGTAATATATAAGATTGGAAATAATGCTGATTCTCTTCTGCTTAATGGAAAAGCATTTCTGCAATTATCTTCTTTTGACTTTCAAAACCGATAAAAGATTTTATATTTTGTTGAACATTTGTTTATTATTTATGTTTGATTTCAATAAACAACTTGAAATCAAACAACAGAATCGTTATATTTAATGGTTCAAACTAAACCTTAAAAATTACAATTATGGCAAATTTAACTGTAAACTACATGGGATTGAAATTGCGAAATCCTATAATAGCCTCAAGTTCAGGACTAACAAATTCAATTGCTGATATAAAAGAATTTGAAGAAAAAGGAGCAGGAGCAATTGTTTTAAAATCAATTTTCGAAGAAGAAATTCGAAGAGAACTTGAGAAAGATATAAACAAAATGAATCGTGCTAATTTTCTATATCCCGAAACAATGGATTACTACGATACATATGCTTCGGATGATAGTTTAACCAATTACCTTAAGCTCATTAAAGACGCTAAACAAACTGTCAAAATCCCTATCATCGCTAGCATAAACTGTGTTACAGCTGAAAAATGGCCATATTATGCCCAAAATCTTCAGGATGCTGGTGCCGATGCTCTTGAATTGAATGTTTTTGTTATGCCATCAAATTTTGAAAAATCATCACAGGAAAATGAAAAGGTTTATTTTGACATTATAAAAGAAGTAAAGAAACATGTAAAAATACCGGTGGCTTTAAAAATTAGTTATTATTCGGCCAATCTGGGTGCATTTATTCAAAAGCTCTCCAATACTGGAGTCGATGGTTTGGTTTTGTTTAACCGTTTTTATAGCCCTGATATTGATTTAAATAACTTCGAAATTTTATCTACAAATGTATTGAGTTCTCCAAGGGAATTATCAATATCTCTTCGTTGGATTGCAATCATGTCGGGTAGGGTAGGATGCGACCTGGCTGCTTCTACAGGTATTCATGATGGAGCAGGAGTTATTAAGCAGCTTCTGGCGGGTGCCAATGTTGTTCAGGTAGCTTCAAGTTTTTACAAAAATGGTAAAGATGTTTTAGTTAATATGCTTGATGACCTGACCCAATGGATGGATCAAAAAGGTTATAAAACGATTGACGAGTTCCGCGGAAAGATGAGTCAGGAAAAGGCGACTAATCCAGCTGCTTACGAAAGAATGCAGTTTATGAAGTATTTTGCTGGAAAAGGATTGTAATTATGATATCTAGTATATAAAGATTAAATATATTTATTGAAGGGCTAAAGCCCTACCACCTTTAATTTCATAATAACCCCAGCCTTAAGGCTGGGGTTATTAAATTAATTAGCAATTTATGTACGCCATTATTGATATTGAAACTACGGGTTTAAGCCCTGTAAACGAAAAAATAACAGAGATTGCTATTTATCTCCATGATGGTGAAAAAATAACAGATAGTTATACCACACTTATAAATCCAGAGCGAAGAATATCAGCCCACATAACCCAGTTAACCGGAATAACTAACGAGATGGTTGAAAATGCTCCTAAATTTTGGGAAATAGCTAAAGATATTGTCACACTTACCGATAAAAAAATATTTGTTGCTCATAATGCATCGTTCGATTACAATTTTATTCGTAGTGAGTTCAAAAGCTTAGGATACAATTTTTCGCGCGATCGACTTTGCACTGTTAAGTTGAGCAGAAAGATAATTCCTGGATTTAAATCGTATAGTCTTGGTAATTTATGCAACTCATTAAATATTCAGGTTACTAATCGACATCGTGCAATGGGTGATGCTTTTGCAACGGTTAAATTATTCGAGTTGCTTCTGCAGAAAGATGAAACGTTAGGCAAAAAGACAAATTCGAAATTCTACAATATTGAAGCATCCAAAATAGCCTCATTGCCAGAAGAAACAGGTGTTTATTATTTTTATAATCAGCAAGGAGATATCATTTATATTGGTAAAAGCAAGGATATCCGATCAAGGGTATTTAGTCATTTTAATAATGATGGAACTTCAAAATCTATTCGCATGACTGATGAGATTTTTGATATTTCGTACGAATTAACCGGAAGCGAATTGGTTGCATTACTACTCGAATCAAATGAGATAAAAATGCATAAACCCAAATTTAATAGACGCCAACGAAGATCATTAAACCATACGGGTGTTTTTAAAAGTATCGATGAATTTGGTTATATTACATTTACTGTCAAAGGTATAAAAGATGAATTGCCAATTGTTTCATTTAATTCGTTACAGGAAGCAAAAGACAGATTGTTTTTACTAACCGAAAAATATAATTTATGTCAGAAATTATGCGGGTTATACGAAACCAGTGGGCCTTGTTTTTTTCATCAGATTAAGAAGTGCAATGGTGCCTGTGTACAGAAAGAACCAGTTGAAATATACAATAATAGGGTTCAGCAAATGCTCGATGAATTATCGCTTGCATGGAAAGATTTTATTGTGATAGATAAAGGCAGAAATAATAGTGAAAGAGCAATAATAAAGGTTTCGAATGGAAGTTACATAGGATTCGGGTATGCTGACCTGGAATACATAAATCACAACCCGGAAGAGTTATTGGATGTAATAAAAAAATATCCCGACAACAAAGATGTACAGCAAATCTTAAGAAGTTATCTCAGACAACATAATGTGGAAAAAATCATAAAATATTAAAAAAGCATAAAGGTTAATCCAGCCATTAGCGTTAAACTACGTAATTTCGATTCTGCATTAACCCCAAATGCTGTAACTTCATAGGTCCCATCATCTGTATTAACAGTATAAAGTTCATTATCTTCATAATCAAATACCTTTGAAAAATCGTTATTGTACTCAATATCAATTAGTAAATTAATTTTTTCGGAAAAATTATAAGATAAATTACCTCCCAATTTTAATCCTATGATAGTTTTAGAAAGTTTAAGTTCGGTAGATCCGGATTCCATATCATCAGGCATTATAAAAGGTTTGGTTTCGCTATACTGATCCAAAAGTAAATCCAGGTATAATCCTGCAGACGGAATGAATTTAATTTTGTTGCCAAAGCTGTACTGCACAGAGAGTGGGATTTCAAGATATTCGATTTTGGTATTTAGGTAGTAATCTATTTTTGTATACACATCATCAAATATCTCTACGGTCTTACTGTAATCGAATTTAAATCCTTTAGATGAATAATACAATCCTGAAACCAGACTCGTTCGATTGGAAATGAAGTATTTTGCATCTACACCTGAAACAAATCCTGTTTTGAATCCCGATTCCATATCATTAATACTCACAAAAGCACCATAGCCTGCGTATATAAATACTTTTTTGTCGTTATTAATTTTACTTAAGTTAATACCCGATTTGAAGCCAATTTCAAATTTTTTGCTTTGAGCAATTAATATGGAAGGTAAAAATATTAAGTAAATAAATAAAAGTTTTTTCATTTGGAAAATTTTTGGCGAAGATAAGCAATTGTTTATATGGATTATTTAAATATTTCTCCGAATTTCGAAAAGTAAGTTCCGAACCAAACATTAAAAATATTTTATAGCTCTCATTTTAGTTGTTTTCTATATATATCAATACTACTCACTCATTTTGACTAACAATTTGACATTCGTTTTTTGATGTTATAACTTTATTCATTATTTCCTTTTAGTCACTAATATTCAATAATATGAGAAAATTAAGCCACCATGGCAAAATCATATTAAGAGTTAGTATGATAGCCTTATGTTTTGGCATTTGTATTTTAAATAATACTATTAAAGCACAAAACGTAGCCATTACAGATAATGAAACATATTCAGCCGATAATTCAGCAATGCTTGATGTATACTCGACTACAAAAGGTATGCTTGTGCCCAGGTTAGATTCTGTGCAAAGAGTTTCTATAAATTCACCTGCAACAGGATTGTTAGTTTTCGATACATCGTTGAATGGTTTTATGTATTATAATGGCTCATCATGGAAAGCTATTTCACAAATGAATGCCGGAGTAGGAGAGGGCCAAGCCCTTTTTGCTGTTGTAAATAATGCTGGAGATACTGTTTTTGCAGTATATAACGATGGTGTAAAAGTAACGGTGGATGAAGGTTTTAAAGGTACTGTCGGTGGTTTTGCAGTTAGTGGAAGAACCCCAGCAAAATTAGGCGAAGAAATAAATTATTTTCATGTAACTCCGGATAGTACGAGAATATACATAAACGACACTTCATCAACAAAAGGTACAGTAGGAGGATTTGCAGTAAGTGGCCGCACACCTGCAAAAGCAGGCGAGCTTGACTATTTAAGAGTAACACCCGATAGTACACGCATTTATGTTAATGATTCAATTGGAACAAAAGGAACAGTAGGAGGATTTGCGGTTAGCGGGCGCACACCAGCAAAAGGATTAATTAAAGAATACTTTACTGTTAATAAAGATAGCACTCGTATTTAT
>JAIFLC010000044.1 GCA_020049295.1 Bacteroidota bacterium | reverse complement strand
GCAATTACAGGAATGGTTTGCGACCACTTATGCCAGAATAAATGCACCCGAATAAATTACGACAATTCCTTATTAATTCGAGAAGTTAAGCGCTTTATATCGGAACAGGATGAAGTAAAATTAAAACCTGCAAATAAAAATGAAATTAAAGTAGCTGTTATTGGTGCTGGTCCTTCGGGTTTATCTTGTAGTTATTACTTGGCTTTAGCCGGATTTACAGTCGAAGTATTTGAACAAAAATCAAAAGCCGGAGGAATGGTTCAATATGCAATTCCCGGTTTCAGGTTAACCAACGAAGCTATAGAAAAAGATTTTAAACGTGTAACCGATTTAGGTGTTCAAATTCATTTTAGCAGCAAAGTTGATAAAAACATGTTCCAATTATTAAAAGAAAAATACGATTATTTATTTATAGGTGCTGGAGCACAACTGTCTGCTCCCTTTCAGCTTGAAGGAATTGAATCAGCGGGTGTTCTTGATTCATTACAATTTCTTTTTAATGCCAAAAAAACTGAAAATACTGGAATAGGTAAAAATGTAGTAATTATTGGTGGTGGAAATACTGCAATGGATGCTGCACGCACAGCATACAGACTTGTTGGAAAAGAAGGAAAAGTAAGTATCGTTTATCGACGTACAATGCAAGAAATGCCTGCCGATCAAGGGGAAATTAAAGCTGTACTTGAAGAAGGAATGGAAATAATTGAACTCACTGCTCCTGAAAAAGTAATAAGCAATAATGGTAAAGTTACAGCTTTGGTATGTAGCAGAATGGAATTGGGCGAAAAGGATTCTTCGGGACGTAGAAAACCTGTTAAAATTGAAGATTCTGAATTTGAAATTGATTGTGATACTATTATTCCTGCAATCGGACAAAATCTGGATATTGATTTTATTCAAAATGAACTACTTAAAGCCGACTTGACTAACTATCAAACACAACTTGAAAATATTTTTATTGGTGGTGATGCTATACGTGGCGCAGCAACAGCTATTAAAGCAATTGGTGATGGACGAAAAGCCGCTGAGCAAATCATAAAAAAAGCACAGATTGATTTTCAGATATCCAAACCATCGAATGGAAAAAATCATAGTAAAAGAGAACTGATGCTTAAACGAGCTATCAGAAAATATGCTCCTGAATTAATTGAAATTGATATTAACGATAGAAAAAATTTCAAATTAGTAAGTGAAACATTAGACAAACAAACCATTATTGAAGAAGCTTCACGATGTTTGCATTGTGATGAAATTTGCAACATTTGTACTACTGTTTGTCCAAATTTTGCAAATCATTCTTATGAAATTGAACCTGTAAAAATTCAGTTGCAAAAAGCTATTATTGATATAAATGGAAAATTATCGATTAAAAATGATGGGGTTTTTAAAGTAAATCAACAATACCAGATTTTAAATATTGGCAATTTCTGCAATGAATGTGGCAATTGTAACACCTTCTGCCCTACGAATTCGGCACCATACAAAGACAAACCGAAGTTTTGGTTAACTAAGACTTCGTTCGATAAGGCCGATGAAGGTTATTTTTTAAGTTCTGAAGAGAGTGTAAAAGAATTGCTTTATAAAAAGGATGGTGAAATTATAAGCCTATCAGATAATAATCATGTTTTTACTTTTAAAACAAAGGAAGTTGTTGCTTCGATTGACAGAAAGAATCTGAGCATTTTACACATTAGTTTTACAGGTAAGAAAATAGAGTTTAATCAACATAAAGCTGCCGAAATGAGCATTTTACTTGAAGCATCAAAAAGTCTTGTTTTCGAAAACGAATAGTGTTATAACTTAAATTGATGTTTTACTTTTGCTTCAGTCATTACAAATGAACTGTAAAATTGACTAATATTACCAATTGTAGAGAATTTAGTGGTGACAAAATTATGAAAGTCATCCATATCTTGACAATAAACTTTTAAAAGGAAATCGATATTCCCTGATATATAATAGCATTCCATAACTTCATCCATTCTATCCATCTCCAGTTCAAATTCTTCGATGGCTTCTTTGGTATGTTTATTAAGTGATACAGAAATATAGGCGATTAATTTCTTTCCGAAAAGTTTAGGATCAACTAGCGTAATATATTGTTTTATATACCCATTTTTTTCAAGCTTTTTAATTCGCTCATGTATAGGAGTTGTTGATAAGTGAAGCTTCTCAGATAACTCACGAATTGTAATACGGCTATTTGTTTGTAAAACATTAAGCAACTTACGGTCAATTTCATCAAGTGGTTTCATAGCAGTTATTTTTTCTTAATTTAAACAAAAATACAATTGCAAATATAATGTATTTCTACTTTTTATGCAATTAATAGCTCTTTTTTCTATTATTTTATTCATACGCAGAATATTATAATAATATTACTACCTTGCGTGGGTTAATTTATTATATAAAAATACATGATTCACATTATTGATCGCATTACAAACGAAAAAGCACTGCAAAATGCAGTTGATCGATTTAAAGAAAGAAAAATCATTCTTCCTACGTTTAAACAACAGCAAAACCCCGATTTGGTTCCTGAAAAAATCAAAAATCAATTAAAAAATATTGGTTTATGGGATATAAATCCATTAAATCTTTTTAGAATAACATGGAAAAACGAACCAAAAGAAAAGGGTGGGTTATTTGGCAAAGTTAATTATATAGAATTACCAAAGTCAATTACTGGTGTTAATGCACGTATTGTACTTTTAATTGGTAAATGGTTTCCAACTGGTGCACACAAGGTTGGTGCTGCATATGGATGTTTAGCCCCAAGAATTACTACCGGCGAATTCGACCCAACTTATCACAAAGCTGTTTGGCCTTCAACAGGTAATTACTGTCGAGGTGGTGCTTTTGATTCCAAGTTAATGGGTACAGAATCGGTAGCCATCTTACCTCAGGAAATGAGCAAAGAAAGATTTGATTGGTATGATAAGTGTTGGGAAATCCGAAGAACACGTCCTGATTGTGTTATATTTAATCAGTTTGATGAGTTTGGAAATGCTGCATGGCACTACAATACAACTGGTAAGGCAATTGAAGAAGTTTATAATGAGATTAAAACTCCAAAAAGCAACCTCGCAGCCTATGTTTCAGCAACAGGTTCTGCTGGTACAATTGCTGCTGGGGATTATTTAAGAACTATTGTTCCACATATAAAAGTTGTTGCTTCAGAAGCATTACAGTGTCCAACAATACTAATGAACGGATTTGGTGGTCATCGTATCGAAGGTATTGGCGATAAACATATTCCATGGATTCATAATGTTAAAAATACAGATGTTGTTACTGCAATTGATGATGAAGATTGTATGAGATTACTTCGTTTATTTAATGAAAAAGAGGGACATAAATACCTTAAATCAATAGGTGTTGATGATGAAATAATTGAAAATCTGCACTTAATAGGTATTTCCGGAATAGGCAACTTAATATCTGCCATTAAAACAGCTAATTATTTTGAGATGACCAAAGATGATGTTATTGTTACAATAGCTACCGATTCTGCTGATATGTATCAATCACGTCTTACCGAACTACGCGATGATAAAGGAAATTATTCAGATATTCAAGCCGGTAAAGATTTCGAAAGATGTATTCTTGGTTCAAAAACAGATAGTATGAAAGAATTGAATTACTATGATCAAAAAGCAATTCATAATTTAAAGTATTTCACATGGATTGAACAACAAGGTAAAGAACTTGAAGATTTAAACCAATTATGGTATGATCGCCAAATCTGGAATAAATTGTTTTTGCAACCTGAGCATTGGGATGATTTAATTAATGATTTTAACGAAAGAACGGGATTATTGAAAAACCTTTAATAATCACTCATACATACTATTTTAAAAGGTGTCTCTATTGTTAAAATCAATTTAAAACAAGGAAACACCTTTTTTAATTTGAACAGACTAAGAATAAATAAGTAAAAAAATAATTATTGTTAATTTCGTAGAATCCCAATTTATATGTCAGTAAAAGAACTAGGTCAGAAATTTATTTATGAGTGTATTGATTGTGGAAAACAATTCTATACAAACGATACCATTTACTTATGTCCAAATTGTAGTAAAGATAATAACGAACTAAACCCACCAAAAGGAGTTTTAAAAATTGTATATAATTTTGCCGACATTTTTAAGAAAAATATTCGTTTTAAAGATCTTCAAAAGAATAATTATCTTGAAATTTTACCAATTAAACAAATAAAAAGTCTTCCCAAATTAAAAGTTGGGAATACACCTTTTTACGAATTTAACAAGCTGAACAATAAAGATTTATTGTTTCGTTTGTTTCTCAAAGATGATTCTCAAAATCCGACATTCTCATTTAAAGACAGAGCTTCGTCTATTGTTTCTGCATATGCTAAAGAAAATAATTTAAATACCATTGTGGCTGCATCAACAGGTAATGCAGGTTCATCTCTTGCAGGTATTTGTGCATCACAAGGACAAAAAGCAATAGTAATGGTTCCTGAAAAAGCTCCATTAGCTAAATTAACCCAGATTATTATGTACGGGGCAACCATTGTTCCTGTAAAAGGTACATACGACGATGCTTTTGATTTTAGCATTAAAGCAACCAATGAGTTTGGCTGGTACAACCGAAATACAGCATTTAATCCTTTAACAATAGAAGGAAAGAAAACGGTTTCGTACGAGATTTTTGAACAACTCAATGAATCATTACCCGACAAAATTTTTGTTCCTGTTGGTGATGGGGTAATTATTTCAGGTGTTTATAAAGGATTTGAAGATCTTCTAAATCTAAAAATGATTGATAAAATACCAGTAATTGTTGCTGTTCAATCTGAAGGGAGCAATAATCTGATCAGAAATTTAAATAATACAAACTTTGAAATAAAACCAAGTAATACACTTGCCGATTCCATTTCTGTTGATATACCACGAAACTTTTATATGGCTAAATATTTTATTCAGAAATACAATGGTGAAGTATTATCAGTTTCTGATGAAAAAATACTGGAAGCATCGGCTGTTTTATCAAGAAATACAGGTTTGTTTGCCGAACCTGCTGCGGCAACATCTTTTGCTGGATTTTTAGATTACTACAATCAAAACAAACTTGACAACAACTCAAAAAATGTTGTACTTTTGACTGGCAGCGGACTAAAAGATTTAAAATCGGTACAGAAACTTTTAAATATTCCTGAATCAATTGAACCTACAATTGATAATTTGAAAAAATTGATCTCATGATTACTTTTACTTTAAACGGTGTTAAAGAAATATATTCAGGTGATCCTGAAAAAACACTATTAAATCATTTACGTCTCGATAAACACATTACATCAGTTAAGGATGGTTGTTCTGGTCAGGCTGTTTGTGGTGCCTGTACAGTTGAGATTGATGGCAAAGCAAAACTGGCATGTGTAATTAAAATGAAAACATTAGAAGGTGCTGAGATATTCACCCCTGAAGGTTTTCCCGAATATGTAAAAGATACTATTGCCAAAGCATTTGTAAATAAAGGAGCTGTACAATGCGGATTTTGCTCTCCCGGGTTTATTAGCAGAACGAAAGTGCTATTACAGGATAATCCAAATCCGACAATTGAAGAAGTTCAAAAGGCCATTAAACCACATATTTGCCGTTGTACCGGTTATAAAAAAATTGAAGACGCAATAATATATGCAGGTGAAGCCATTCGCGAAAACAAAAAACTGGAGATTACCAAAACATCAGGTAAAATTGGTGTTTCTCAACCCAAATACGATGCTTATAGAACTGCTTTAGGCGAAAGACCATTTGTTGATG
>JAIFLC010000021.1 GCA_020049295.1 Bacteroidota bacterium | reverse complement strand
TTTTTAAACTTTCAATTACTTTAGTAACAGCTTTATCAATACCACGTTTCAAATCCATAGGATTTGCACCTGCTGTAACGTTTTTAATCCCAACATTAATAATTGATTGAGCCAATACAGTAGCTGTTGTAGTACCATCACCAGCATCGTCACTTGTTTTTGATGCAACTTCTTTTAACATTTGAGCACCAACATTCTCGAATCTGTCTTTTAATTCGATTTCTTTTGCAACAGTAACACCATCTTTAGTAATATGTGGTGCACCAAATTTTTTCTCAATAACTACATTACGTCCTTTAGGACCTAAGGTAATTTTTACTGCATTTGCCAGTTTATCAATTCCTTTTTTTAACTGATCTCTAGCATCAATATTGAATTTTATTTCTCTAGCTGCCATTTTTTAGTATTTTTAAATGATTTATACAATGTGAATTATTCAACTAAAAGGATATCATCCTCTTTCATAATGATATAATCCTTGCCGTCGATTTTGATTTCGGTACCAGAATATTTACCATACATTACTACATCACCTTTTTTAAGTGACATTGGTTCATCTTTTTTACCGTTTCCAACAGCAATTACTTTTCCTTTTTGAGGTTTTTCCTGAGCTGAATCTGGAATAATAATTCCGCTTTTAGTTTTTTCTTCAGCCTTATGAGGCTCAACCAAAACTCTGTCTTTTAATGGTCTGTATTTAAACTCTGCCATATTCATTAATATTTAATTGTTAAACTTATTTTTTAATTTACGAAAAGCTATGAATCACAATTTATGCCAAAAGGTTTTTATAGCTAAAATCTGCCAAAAACTTACACTATAACTAAATATCTCACAAAAGGGTAAAAAAAATGTCAGCCTTTCTGACAGACTGACATTCTATTTATTCGATAACTAATATTTATTCACCTTCTTCAGTAGTTTCCTGAGTGCCTTGCTCTGCAGGAACAGATGTTGGGAATTGTGGCATTTGAGTTGGATCAACAGCATTATTAATCTGTTGTTCGATTTTTGATTTTTCTTCAATTTCGCCTCTTGGAATAGTCATACTTGCTACTAAGCTTAAAGCCAACACGCCAACAGCTAACATCCAGGTTGCTTTTTCAAGAAAATCGGCTGTTTTACGAACACCCATAACCTGGTTTGATGCTGAAAAATTAGAAGCTAAACCTCCACCTTTTGAGTTTTGAACTAATACTATCAGAATTAGTAATATACTCGCAATCATGATTAACACTGAAACTAGTACGTACATACTTAACTATTTTTTTGTTTATTTATTAATTCTTTAATCATTTCAATTTGACCCGCAAAGTAAGTGTTTTTTTCCGGATATTTCAAACATAATTTCTCATAAGATTTTAATGCTTTGTCAAAATATCCTTGTGCGATATATACTTTAGCCAAGGTTTCGGATAATAAATTATCATCTTCTTTGATACTGTGTTCCGAAATATCTTTTTGTTCATCATTATATGATTCCACAGAATCTATTCGTGGATTAACAATAATAAATTTTGCTATCAGGTCGTTTTCATCGGTATTTTTTAATATCTCATCTTCATCAGCATAATGCGAAATATCAAAGCCCTGGTTAGTATTTTTCTTATCGTTTACTTTCTTATCTTTTATGGATGACGATTCGATAAATTCGATATTTTCATTTAAATCCGATTCTATTTGCCCACCATTAGCAGTCGACTTTTCTATCTCCTGGCTTTCATCAATTTGTAAAAGATCTTTTCCGTTTTTATTATTGTTTTCGTCAGTTAAAACCTCAATAGTTAGAATTTTATTTTTATCGAGTTTTTCCTCATCAATAAAATAAATCTCAGGAGAATATTCGAGGTCTTCCTTTTTGTTTGATTTTACAAACTCCAATTGACTTGAGATGGTAACAGAAATATTATCACCCATACCATCAAAACCCTCTTTTATCTTGCGTCGTACATTATGATTCTTAAGCAATTTAGGATTTTTAATTTCTTTGGATTTTTCTTTTACCGGTTCAGCAATTTTTTCTGGAGGAGTAACTTCCTCTTTTATCTGCGCTTCTTTTTCTGGCAGAGATATTTCATTTTGATAAACTGCAGTATTTTCTTGTGATTTATTAAGGTAAAAATAGAGTAAACTACGATCAGAGATATAAATTGATGATCTACTCAGTTGCAAATTAAATTCGTTTGGATTAGTTTGCTTTAGGTTTTTAAGTAATAGCTTATGCGCTGTTTGAAAAAAAGGATACTCCTTTAGCGTGTTTTTAAGATTATCAAGACTGTTCCCTTCAAGCAGTTCTGGATTTTCGATATATTTTATTACCTCTGCGCTATTCATTAAAATTAAATTTACCAGTTAACAACAGCTTTATTAAACACATCTTCAATAATCAGTTCGAGGATTTCCTCTACTAATTTTTCTTCTTCAGAGGATATATCCTTACTGCTATCCCAGTCTTTATAACGAGAGAAACTGCTATCGAAATTTAATTTAGGGTCTTTTTCGTTTGTAAATTTTACTCTCACGGTAATGGTAAATCTATTTTGGGCGGCTGTTTCGTCTCCTTGAATTGCAACTGGTTGATTTGGATTATATGCTGTTATTTCGCCCTCGAAATTTAAATGGCCCATATCAGAAACCACTGTAAGGCTGGTTTGTGATTTAAACTTGTCTTTTAATTCATCGGTAAGCATTTGACCCAAGTTAGCGATACCAAGTGGTGCACGGTTTTCAAAATATTGGATTGAAACTGTTTTTACTTCGGGTGCGATAGATGCTCCTGTTAAATTGTATTTTATAGTACATGAATTCGTAAGAATTAAAATACTTATTAATATAAATCCAATTGTAATTTTTCTATTCATTAATCCCATACTCCTTAATTTTACGATAAAGTGTTCGTTCCGATATTCCTAGTTCCTGAGCAGCATATTTACGTTTTCCATTGTGTCTGTCGAGCGCTTTCTTAATCATTTCTTTTTCTTTGTCTTCGAGCGATAATGATTCCTCAATAAATTCTTCTGTATCTTCAATATCTGCCTCTTCAGATTTTGTAATTGTTTTAATAGATGAACCAGTATTTATAATCGAAGCTGAGGGATTAATATTTCTTACCAATTCATCAAAATCATTAACTTGACCCGAGACAGTACCTTTTTCTGCCAAATCATGAACTAGTTTTTTAAGGTTATTTAAGTCATTCTTCATATCAAAAAGAACCTTGTAAAGGATTTCACGTTCTGAGGCAAATGTTTTTTCATCAACCAATTCATTGCGGTACAATGCAGGTAACTTGTTCGGATAATAATTTGGTAAATATCGTTTTAATACTTCGGCATTTATAATTCTTTTCTCCTCAATAACCGAAAGCTGTTCTGTAATATTTTTTAATTGACGAACATTACCAGGCCATTCATAATTATCAAGAATCTTTCGTGCTTCATCATCGAGCGATATTGAAGGCATCCGGTATCGATCGGCAAAATCAGATGCGAATTTTCTAAAAAGCTGGTAAATATCTTCACTTCTTTCGCGTAGCGGAGGAATAACTATCGGAACGGTATTTAAACGATAATATAAATCTTCTCTGAATTTATTTTCTTCAATTGCTCTCATAAGATTAACGTTTGTAGCAGCAATTACCCGAACATTTGTTTTTTGATTTTTTGATGAACCAACACGAAGGAACTCACCTGTTTCGAGCACACGCAATAAACGAACCTGAGTAGATAATGGCAGTTCGGCTACTTCATCTAGGAAGATTGTACCATTATTAGCAACCTCAAAATAACCCTGGCGGCTTTCGTGAGCACCGGTAAAAGATCCTTTTTCGTGACCAAACAACTCTGAATCAATTGTTCCTTCTGGAATTGCACCACAGTTTACAGAAATATATTTGCCATGTTTTCGCGAACTAAAGGCATGGATAATTTGTGGAAAAACTTCTTTACCTGTTCCGCTTTCCCCATTTATTAATACCGATAAATCGGTTGGAGCAACCTGTGCAGCTATATCAATAGCTCGGTTTAATAACTGTGAATTACCTATTATTCCGAATCGTTGTTTTATTTTTTGAACTTCCATTTTTAAAGAAGAATATCATTAACTCTGACAAAATTACTATTTTTTTCTCCTTTTTACTTTCTTTTTAACAATATTTAGGATTTTTTTGCTGCCATAAAGACAGACGACAAGTTAAAAGTTAAAAGTTGAAAGTTAAAAGTGATAAGTTTTGTTCGAAAATGATACATTTGTAATGTTATAAAAAAGATTTTTATGAATTATGTTGGAATAATTCCTGCTCGTTACGCATCAACCCGATTTCCGGGAAAACCTTTGGCCGATATTAATGGCAAGTCGATGATTCAGCGGGTTTATGAGCAAGCATCTAAAGCACTTATTTATGTTTATGTGGCTACCGATGATAAACGAATTGCCGACGAAGTAACAGGCTTTGGAGGAAATGTAGTTATTACATCTGATAAACATCAAAGCGGTACGGATCGGTTAGCTGAAGCTATTGATATAATTCATAAATCACATACCGAAAAATTTGATGTGGTTATTAATATTCAGGGTGATGAGCCATTTATTCAACCTCAACAGATTAAAGAAATTCAGACCTGTTTCGATAATCCATTAACCAAAATTGCTACACTGGTAAAAAAAATCGAAAATAATGATGATATTTTCGATATTAATAAACCAAAGGTTGTTTTTAATAAAAAGATGCAAGCCATTTATTTCAGTCGATCTCCTATTCCATTTTTACGAAATACAGAAAAGGAAAAATGGCATTTAAAACATGACTTTTACAAGCATATTGGAATGTATGCTTACAAAGTTAAAACACTTCAAGAACTTACCGAATTAGATCAATCTCCGCTCGAACTAGCCGAATCGCTGGAACAGTTGCGTTGGATTGAGAACGGATATGCGATTTATGTGGCAATTACAAAATTTGAAACATTTGGAGTTGATACTCCCAAAGACCTAGAAAAGATATTAAAAAAATAAAATATTTTATTCGGCAAGAATAATAAATGATATAAAAAAAACATCCGAAGAAATTCTCCGGATGTTTTTTTTATTGGTAATAAATTAATCTGCAATTTTTACATTATCGACCCTATACTTTGTTGTTAAAGTACTACTTCCAACATATTTAAATGCAATATAAACAGTTGCAGCTTTATATGCTGATAAATCAACGTTTCCAGATTCTGTATAATTATAACCAGAGGCAGCATCAACAGGATCGCTTGTCTCAACAATATTAGCTGATGTCAACTGAGTCCATGTAAATGATTGAGGTGTATTACCTCCATCATAATCTGTAGAAACATAAACAGATAATTGATTTGCAACAAAATATTTTAATGCAGAATAGAAACTTAAATAAGGAGCAGTTGTAGCACTTAAATCAACTGCTGGTGTAATAAGCCAAGCAATATTGCTTGCATCAGTACTTCCATACGCACTAATTTCAGCAGATTGACCATTATAACCATCACCATGCCAATCAAATGTGCCTGCTTCCATAACAACTTTCCAGCCAGCAATATTTATAGGATCATAAGCTGCGGCAATAGATGAAAAATCTTCATATAAAATGGCATCAACATCTGTTGTTTCACCATATTCTGTATCATTGATAATACATCCAATTGTATTTTGCATTCCTGGTTGTCCAAAGTAATCTTCTAAATTACCTCTAACCATAACTTCTTTTTGATAGTTCGCAGAATTACTAACTAAGTTTAGGATATCTCTTATAGTTCCGCTTGGTAACTGAACAACAAAAACATTCGCAGAGTTTGTTTCGTTCGGATCATCAGCTATAAATACATTTGTATTAACTGATCCAAAAGGAGAATCAAAATGGAAAACATTTCCAGTTCCTGATATATATTCGGCTGCTCCAACAATATATCCTTTTACCCATTGTTTTACACCTGTATTATTTGCTATTGCTCCAGCAACATTATATGGGTCATCCTTTGTTCCTGTTCCTGTTGCAGTTCCTCCGCCACCACCAATAACAATTCTGTTATTTTCCATGACAACTTCACTGGCTTTACGAATAACAAGCTGCATATCATTATTATACTGGCTAACAATAGCAATAATAGAACCACTGCCATTAGGCACTTCGGAGTTGGCAAATGTTGAATAACCACTCGTTCTTACAATTAGTAGATTATCATTTACATCTTGGATAAATCGGTTTTCTGTTTCAAGATCAGCAGCATTGGCATAAGTCTTTGCTGTATCGGTATCAACAAACTGAACGTTTTCAATTTTTACAAGACGCCCTTGGTAATATGATTTATTACTGGCTATCTGTTCAATTGTAGCTAACTCAGGAGCTCTTTTATTGTTAACCCCTTGCTTAATTAAATTGGTTTCGATATTAATGCCGGTTCCAACAGTGTTATTAATCTGAAATAGCTCGTTATATTTCATAATCATAAGATCTTTCAGATAAATTCTAACTGAATCACCAATATAAACACCACCCGATGGATTTTGAAAAACAGCTATTGCAGCAGTATTATCCTGAATAAAAAATGTTTTGTAACTGTTATCAGTTTCATTATCCATCGTTACTGTTGCATAAACAGAAGCGTCGTGTTCAAATGTATATGTACTTACAGATGCAATCGAATCTTTAATTTGTGCTATGGTATAGACGTTACCAATTGGTTTTTGAGTAATTGGAGGTGTGTCATAATCGTCGTCGACACAAGAAAACATTAATGTTGCTAATGCAACTATTATTGTTAAAAACTGTGAATATTTTCTAAACTTTTTCATGATATAATAGTTTTATTTATTTCGATTTAAAAACTTAATGTTAAAATAAGCATGTATGATCTTCCATACATATAAAAATAATTCGAAGGATATTTATTTACATCTTTGTTTTCATAATCGAAACGAAGTTGTTCGTATCCTCCTGTAATAAGGTTGGTATTATCTAATACATTTGCTACATTAGCATAAAGGCTGATATAATATTTATCAATTCTCCATGATTTTCCTCCGGTAAGATTTAATATATAACCGCTTGGCAGTTTTTCCTGTTCTAAAATTTCCTTTACCAAATCGGAGTTTTCATCAAGGCCCTCAACTGCTGTAGTAGTGCGACGAGCAGGATTAAAGCTTAAATACATATCATCGAAATAAGTACCATTCAGTTCGATCCACCAGAATTTTGGAGCTCTGTACTCAATACCAATTGAGAATGCTGTTTGAGGTGTACCATCCACTTTGTAATCTTTAACATAAACCGTTTCGTTTGATCTAAGTGGCTCAGAGTCATTATCACGTGTTATGTTAACAGTTGGTCTCGAATCCCAGGTATATTGACCTAAAGCAGCAGCACCAGAAACAGTAACCGTAGGTGTAACTTTTCCTTCGAGTCCCAGTTCTAAACCCATATGTTTTTTATCAATACCTGTCATTGCATAGTTTACAAAAGATGCATAATCATCGTGATAAAAACTTACTACATCAGCTTGATCTTTAAAAGTAGTATAATATGCCGACATTCTGGCTGTTAAGTATGGTAATCGAGCCAAATAATTCAGATCAAAACTCATTATAGATTCACTTTTTAATCCCTCAATAAGGTTGTCTCTTGTGCGAGGTGAAATATATGCATCTTCAAAAAATGGAGCACGTGTCATATATGATCCATTAGCATATAAGATATGGCGGCCTGTAATTTTATATGTTAATCCACCATTAACATTATAATTTAAGAAATTCTGTTTCTCAGAATTACCATAGGAATTAGTAGGGAATTTTCCAACTTTCATATTTCCTGTTCTGTAAAAACTGGTGTTTGTAATACCAGCTCCCAAATAAGCATCAAGGTTTTTGTAAGTATAATCTGCTTTTACAAATCCTTTAATTCTACTAATATGTGATTCGTAATCATAACCGAAAACATCACCTACCTGAACTATTCTGTTAGGGTTATTTAAGTCGCTTTGTTTTTGATCTGGATTATCTACATCACCTAAAGCAAATTTATCGATATCGAGCCAAAATTGACCACCTAATAAATCATCAACTAATTTATAATGTCTGTTATTATAATTAGTATAACTTACATTGGCAACGAGCTTAAGGTCTTTAGCAAGTTCATAATCAAATTTAACATTTGCCATTATATTTGAATGATCATCTCGGCGATCTTCAACAATATATTTTGAACGAATACCCATATAATCATTTCCATCAATTCCATCTCTATCTTCAACAAGGTAATATTCATCACTATTAGCATCATAGAATGCATCCCATTGAACTTGTTGGTTTATCCAACCTTCATATGACTCGTCGTTTCGATTATAATATGGTAAGTTTCTGTAATAATTTGGTCTTGGGTCAGCAGCATCAGCCCATGTAAGTGCAGTATTACCATTGCGACCAAAGGTATAAGCTACAGAAGTATTTAACTTCATTTTTTCATTAATATCCCAAAAATGATTTAGAATAAAATATGGTTTCCATGAGTCTGCCATTCTTGAATTCCTTTTTTCACCTTCTTGATACCCCCAGTTTGCATTATAAAAGTTGGATCCTGCCAAATCATAAGCTTCTTGAGTAGAACCAATTTGTTTACCACGTTTGTTTGGTGTAGCAAAAGCGGTTAATGATACTGAATGTTTTGAATTAATTATTTTTTCAGCAGCTAAGAAATAAGACCAGGCATCATATGATGTTCCTTCAATATAGCCCTCTTCGGCCCATCGTCGCGAACCAGAAAAAGTAACAGCCCAATTATTGTCCATTAATCCAGTTGATGCTGTAGCCATAATTCTGTTTTTGTAATTCGACATTCGGTACATATATGAAGTTTTTATACCCGGTCGATATTCTGAAGCTTTGGTAATATAATTTGTTCCTCCACCAATAGATGTTAATGACAAATCGTTGTTTTCCTGACCAAAAAATATTTCATTGTTTCTTTGAACATCGTTTAAACCACCCCAATCAGAGTAAAACACTCGCCCTGTTTCAAGATCATTCATCTCAATACCGTTGAAAAATACTACAGAATTTTCAGCATCATATCCTCTAATTCTAAAACGGGCAGCACCAAAATTATAAGCGGCAACTTGTGAAAAAACATCATCAGATGCTTGTAAAATACCACTTGCATTTTGAACACCATCATCCTCCAGGTCAGATTCTTCAAGCATAATTACAGGAATCTCATCAGAATTAATTCTTAGGCCTGGAATATAAGCTAATGTTATAGAGCCAAGATCGAGTATTTGGCCAGAACTTAAAAGAAATTCAATTTCTTTCGTTTCATAATCCAATCCCGAAATAATTAATGTCCTAGTACCTTCAGGAACATTACTCAATACAAATTCTCCACTTTGGTTTGTATATGCTTCAATCGCAGTGCCACTTACCTTTATTAAAATTTTTTCTAAAGGATTTGTGCTCTTGCTATCAATTATCAATCCTTGCAAAGATCCTGTCTGAGCAAAAATTGAAAAAGCCATAAACAAAGAGAGAAAAATAGATAATGTAAGACGTCTCATATGTTTAGTTTAGTTAAAAAAAATAAAATTATAATTCTCCATGTAAAACCCTTTTAAAACCTTTATTTTACAAGAATATTTTTAAAGAAATGGAGGTAAAAATACAACCAATGTTTTTGATTTCCGATAATTTTTCGTACAATTGCTCACATTTTTTACTATTATACCATGAAAAAGAATATTATTTTACAATCTAGCTTATGTCTGGTGTTTTTTTCTGTTTTTTTGTCATTTTCCGTAAAATCACAACAAAAACAGTTTAAGGTTTTATCTATTGCTTTCTACAATTTAGAAAACCTTTTTGATACCATCGATACACCAGATAAAAACGATGTTGAGTATTTACCAAACGGTGATTATAAATGGGATTCAAAAAAATACAACACAAAATTAGAGATGATGTCTGAGGTAATTGCTCAGATTGGAGCTGATGTAACTAATACAGCTCCAGCAGTTATTGGGGTAAGCGAGATTGAAAACAGAAAAGTTTTGGAGGATCTTGTTAACATGCCTTTGCTTAAAAATTATAATTTTGATATTGTACACTACGAATCGCCCGACAGAAGAGGTGTTGATGTTGCTTTGCTTTATCAATCTTCCGTAATGAAAGTTTTAAACACCCGATCAGCAACTTTAAAAATTAAAGGAAGAGATGGCTTTTATACAAGAGATCAACTTGTCGTTTCAGGAGTAATTGATAGTGATACCATCCATTTTATTGTAAATCACTGGCCATCAAGAAGTGGTGGAGAAAAGACTTCCAGACCATTGAGAAATGCTGCAGCTGATTTGACCAGATCTTTAACTGATTCAATAATGATGACAGATCCAAATGCAAAAATCATTGTAATGGGAGATTTAAATGATGATCCAAGTAATGAAAGTTTGATTAAACATTTAAAAGCAAAAAAAACAATAGATGAAACAAATGCTGGCGATCTATTTAATCCAATGTATGATATGTATAAAAAAGGTATTGGTACCTTAGCATACCGAGATGCATGGAATATTTTTGATATGTTAATTGTTTCATATCCTTTAATCAGCAAAGAAAATAAAGGTTTTAAACTTTATAAAACGAGAGTTTTCGATAAAGACTTTTTGAAAAACGAAAGCGGAAAATACAAGGGTTATCCCAAAAGAACTCATGCCGGTGGCGTTTATCAGGCTGGTTACAGCGATCATTTCCCTGTATATCTGTTGCTGACCAAAGAAATTTAATTAATTTTATTAACGGTGCTTTTAAGCACCGTTTTTTTATTATCAATAAAATTGGATTCTTCATGGAAAACTTCGATCCTTTTATAAAATCATTTTGATAATTATAAAAAGAAATTGTAATTTCAATTCTTGAAAAAACAAATCTAATTAATAAAAATATGGAAGTAAAAGGTACAGCAGTAAAATCTATAAAAGAGTTTGTAGAGACTCGCTTTAAAGATGATTATCAGAAATGGTTAAAATCAATGCCAGAAGAATCGCAGGAGATCATGAAAAGCGGAATATTTGCAAACAACTGGTACCCGATGAAAGCAGGTGCTGTTGAGCCAACAAAAGCCTTAGGTAAATTATTTTACAATAATGATTTTAAACAGGCTGCATGGGAATCGGGAAGATATAGTGCCGAAGTTGGATTAAAAGGAGTTTATAAGATTTTTGTAATGATTGCCAAACCACAGTATATAATGCAACGCGCTAGTCGCGTTTTTACTTCATATTATAGTCCATCAGATCTTGAAGTTGTTAATAATCATGATAAGGGATTAACATTGCATATTACTAAATTTCCCGAACCAGAAGCTATTATCGAATACAGAATAGCCGGATGGTGCGAAAAAGCTCTCGAATTTACAAATTGCAAAGATGTAAGGGCAAAAATTACAAAATCACTTACAAATGGTGATAAAGTGACCGAAATAGTTATGTCGTGGAGTTAATTATAGGTTAATAATTATGGCTGATACCTATTCTCAAATCTATATTCAGATAGTTTTTGCAGTTAAAAACCGCAATGCTTTAATAAGTTCTGAATGGGAAGAAGAGTTATTTAAATATATAACAGGAATTATAACCAATAAAAAACAAAAATTAATAGCTATTAATGGCACAAGTAATCATATCCATATATTTATTGGGATGAAACCAACATGTTGTCTATCCGATCTGGTTCGAGAAATAAAGAAGTCATCAAATCAATTTATTGAAGAAAAAAGATTTACCCCTTTCAAATTTGATTGGCAAAGTGGATATGGTGCTTTTTCTTATAACCATTCTCAATTAGATAATGTTTACAAATATATTATCAATCAAAAAGAACATCATAAAAAGAAAACCTTCAGGGATGAATATCATGAATTTCTAAAAGATTTTCAGATAGATTATAATGAAGAGTATCTTTTTGAATGGATCGATTAAAACTCTTTTAATCCCGGA
>JAIFLC010000175.1 GCA_020049295.1 Bacteroidota bacterium | reverse complement strand
GCAATTTCATGGCCTTTATCCTACTTTGTAATGAACAAATGGTTGCAAGATTTTTCGTATAGAGTAAATATTGATTTAGTAATGTTTATCGTTATTCCAATATTTACAATAATTCTTTCGCTGGCAACAGTTTTTTATCAGGCATATTTGGCTGCAAGACAAAATCCTGCAGAAACACTTCGATATGAATAATTAAAAATTTAAAACAACTTAAAACGAAAATACTATGATTAAGACAAATCAACTTGTAAAAATTTTCAGAACAGACGAAATTGAAACAACTGCTCTGAATAAAGTTGACCTTGAGGTTCAAAAAGGTGAATTTGTAGCTATAATGGGACCCTCGGGATGCGGAAAATCAACCTTATTAAACATTATTGGATTACTTGACAATCCTTCTGGCGGACAATTATTGTTTGACGGAATTGATGTTTCAACCTTCCGCGAAAGACAAAGGACAGAATTGCGTAAGGCAAATATTGGTTTTGTTTTTCAAAGTTTTAATTTGATTGACGAACTCACTGTTTACGAAAACGTTGAGCTTCCCTTGCTTTATCTTAAAATTTCTTCATCAGAACGAAAGAAGATGGTTGAACCGGTTCTTGAAAGAATGAAAATTTCACACCGAAGAAAACATTTTCCTCAACAATTAAGCGGGGGTCAACAACAAAGAGTTGCCATTGCCAGAGCTGTAGTGGCAAATCCTAAATTAATACTTGCTGATGAACCAACTGGAAACCTTGATTCTGCTAATGGTGAAGAAGTAATGAAACTTTTAACAGAGCTAAATAAAGAAGGAACAACAATTGTTATGGTTACACACTCACCTTCAGATGCAGAATATGCTCATCGAATCGTGCAATTATTTGATGGACATGTTGTTACGGAAAATATTAAAAAGCTTCTTTAATCGTTTCTTCTTATTTGGTACTTTTATAAATAAAGTTTCGTTTCTTGCTTTAGAGACTTAACTTTTTCTTGCTTTCATTTGTTGAATTAAATGAATAATAAACTATGTATTTAAACAATTCATTTGCTGTCATATTCCTTTTTCTATTATCGAACTTTGGATTTGCTCAAAATATAGAAAAAAGAACAATTAACGATTTTACAAAAATAGCTGTTTGGGGAAATATTAAAATTGAACTTCAAAAAAGCGACAGCAATTCTATTTATATCGATGCTGGTTCCGTTCCTCTCGACGAAATAATTACAGAAGTAAATAAGGATGTTCTTAAAATAAAAATGAGATCAAATCTTTTCAAAGATGTTTTGATCAATATAAAAATAAACTATAAGGAAATTCTTAACATTAAAGCTAATGCTTCGGCCGAATTAAAATTTTTAGACAAGACTATTGCCGAAAGACTTATTGTTGAATCCATCGGGGGAGCAAGGGTCGTTTTAAATGTCGAACTAAAAAATAGTGAATTAACGGCTTATCAGGGTGGACAAATTGATATTAAGGGAAAATCTCATTTTTCAAATATTTTTGCTAATTCTGGAGGAATACTTTCTGGAACTAATTTAGTTATAGAAGAGGCAAAAATAAAACTAAATACAGGAGGCAAAGCAGAGATTACTGTAACCAAAAAGCTGGTAGCTAGAGTTAATACAAAATCAAGTTTAAGTTATTTTGGGAAACCTGAAATGGAAGAAATAAAAGCCTCTCTCGGAGCTACTGTTTCAAAATGGGATGAATAGCTATTGTATTATTCTTTATCTTAAGTTAATGTTAAAATCCCCTGAAAAATATAATTTAAAAAACCTAAAAAAGAGCTGAAATTTACAGCTCTTTTAATTTTAACTAACCCTGGTTAAGGGCTATTCATCATCGTCTTCGTCATAAACCGTATCATCCTCAATATCGTCAAAATCATCCTGATTTTCTTCTAAATCAAAATCTTCAATATCTTCGAACTCATCAATTTCGTTAAAAATTTCTTGTTTGAAGTATTTGTCCTTTTTTGCTAAAGGAATCACTTTTTTCCCTTTTAACTCATTTTCATCACCAAACGGACGAGCTTTTTTCGTCTTATGAAAAGTTTTGTTCGATTTCATTTTAAATGACTATTTGTTAAGTATTAAATTGTTTGATTAATAATTATTTGTGAAGAATAAAAATTTCTGATTTAAATTTTAAAACTGTGGTTTTCTGTTTAATGATTCAGATTTTGTTTAAAATATTATGTGCAATTTATATATTTTTTTAATTATCAAAAAAAATAAGTCGGTTTTTTATTCTAATTATTCAAACCATCTGTTTCTTTTAACAGTATAATTTCTGTTGATTTAGAACTTTTAATCCTTTATCTTTGTTATTATAAGTAATAAAAAAAACCCAACTTATGAAACAGGTAATATTTGATTTTGATTATGCACAGATTTTACACGACCCCTCGTTAAAATTAGGCATAGTAGTTTGGAAACACAAACCTGAAAATTCCGAATACCAAAATGCTTTTGAAGTAATGATTGAGTATAGTAAAAAACATATTATAGAAAACTTTTTATCTGATATACGAAATCAAGGAGTTGTTTCACCCGAAAACCGTAAATGGTTCGAAAGCGTTATGATTCCTAAAGCTATAAATAATGGCCTTAAGCGTGCTGCCGTTTGTTTTGATGGTAATGTTTTTAAAAAATACTATATAAATATGATCATCCAGGTAATTAATAAATATGGAATCCCTTTAAAGGTATTTAGTTCTGAAGAAGATGCAATTAAGTGGTTTCAAAGTTTCTATAAATAAAGTACATTACTCCTTATTTCTATATTTAGTTTCTTAATTAAACAGCGTTTTTTCTTATTTAACTATAAACATTTTTCATAATTAAAGTATATTTATAATCAAGTAATCTTTGTAAAACAAAAAAATAAGTTTTTTTATGAAAAATACAATTCTTGATAATAATTATGCTCATGTTTCATATGACCCTTCGTTAAAAATGGGAATGGTTGCATGGAAGCAAAAAGCATCCAACACCGAATATCAACATGCCTTTCAAGTCCTGCTTGAGCATATTAAGAAAAACCCAATGGTAAATTTTTTATCCGATATCCGATATCAAGGTGTTGTTTCGCCTGAAAACAGAAAGTGGTTTGAATCAGTTATTATACCGCAAGCGATTGAATTAGGGGTTAAACACGGAGCGGTAGTATTTGATGGAAATGTTTTTAAAAAACACTATTTAAATATGATTCTCCTTGTTGTAAATAAATATGGAATTCCAATGAAACTATTCAATACTGAAGAAGAAGCAATTAAGTGGTTTCAGAGCTTTAATAAATAGAAAATTAATTAACCTATCTTATTGTTGTTTAATTTTATCTGAATCAACTATGAGATAAAGCTTGTCTGATCTTCGAACAATCTGGTCAATTGGTATTGAACACCTCTCTCCCTGAGTTGCTGATTGTACAGATTTTAAATCGACCCTGATCTCTTTAACGGAAGTCTGTATTACTCCTGTTGTAGGTCCTGTAATTAATATTTCATCTCCAACACTAAGACTGTTCGTTTCGATTAAAAACTCCGCAACATTAAGTTTGGTAAAATAATTTGTACCCTTGCCAATATAAATTTTTCTCTTAGTTGCTCTAGAACCATATCGGTGACTCCACTCACCTATTTTTTGTCCAAGATAGTAGCCTCCCCAGAAACCACGGTTAAAAACAGTTGCTAGCCGTTTTTCCCAATCCTCGATTTTTGCATCCGTAAAATCATTTGCTAAATACCCATTAACAGCCTCATTATAACATTCAGATACTGTTTTTACATATTCGGCAGGGCGAGCTCTCCCTTCTATTTTTAGTACACTTACTCCTGCATCCAAAATTTTATTTAAAAATTTAATTGTACTTAAATCTTTAGGAGACATAATATATTCATTGTCGATTTCGAGTTCATAACCCGACTCCTTTTCCTTAACAATGTAAGCTTTCCGGCACGTTTGTAAACAAGAACCTCTATTTGCTGAATGGTTTTTTTCGTGTAAACTTAAATAGCATTTACCAGAGATTGCCATACATAATGCACCATGAACAAAGAGTTCTATTTTTATAAGTTTCCCTGATGGTCCTTTAATGTTTTCTGATTTTATGGTTTTTACTATATCGGCAATTTGTTCAAGTGTTAACTCTCTGGCCAGAACAATTACCTCAGCAAATTGGGCAAAGAATTTTACACTTTCAATATTACTAACATTTAACTGTGTCGAAATATGAACCTCAACATCAATACTTCTTGCATAATTAATAACTGCGATATCAGCAGCAATAACTGCAGAAATATCATTTTCCTTCGCAGCATCAATAATCTCTTTAATTAAATCTAACTCATTATTGTAAACGACTGTATTTACAGTGAGATAGGATTTTATGCCATTTTCTTTACAAAGTTTTGATATTTTACTTAGATCTTCGAAAGTAAAGTTATTCGATGAGTTGGCTCTCATATTCATCTTTTCTATTCCAAAATAAACAGAATTTGCTCCACCTTGAATTGCGCTTATAAGCGATTCGTACGAACCTACTGGAGCCATTATTTCAATATCTTCTCTTTTCATCACAATAATAACTTCAAATTTTTCTGTGCAAATTTAACGTATTCAAATTGAAAATGTTTATAATGAACTATTCATAATCATTTTTTGTTTACAACATAATCGGGAAATATTTTTTTGGTTAAATTATTGACTTCCACGCCTTAATTTAATATCTTATCTTTTTACTAAAATATACATTATGAATCATTCTGAAATTAAAATAGAAACCTTCGGGTATATTAAGAAAGAAGAATCTTTGGTAACTGTTGAAAGTAATATTATTCCAAATACACTAGTTCTTGAAAGCCGACAACCCTTTCCCGGTTATCATGGAAATTTCCCTGATAAATCGCAACCTCAATCTCTTTTTCTTATTACAACAAAGGACTATTCTTTTGAGGAGGTAGCTCGTATTACAAAAAATATGTGCGAATCAATTAAATTTAATTTTAATGCTTCACAAGGACATCTTCATTTCAAATCAGAAACATTGCCTTGCATTCGAATTAAATATTTAAGGAGCTTTACATTCATTCCTGAGTTACAAACCCTATTTAAAGATGCAGGAATAAAATTTGCAAAACAAACTCACATAAATTCATCGGCAATAATTGTTATTAATAAGAGTTTTTTCATTTCTGATAAAGGGGACGGTCTTTATAAAGATCTAAAAGAAGAATCAAAATGTTATATTGAATTACCTTCTTTTTTAACCTGGGAACAATTTAAAAGATACACCGAAAATATTAAACATAATATTGATAATAATAATTTTGATGCTGCCCAAGGAGCCTTTTATCGCAATGAAGGAATATTGGACTTAGTGAGGATTTACGACCAGGAAAAAAACCCGGAACGGATTAAACTTTTACAAAGGGCTTATCTTGAAGAAATTAGAAAAAGTCAGTTATAAAACTACCCAGCAATTGCTGATTTGTTTTATTTTCAATATCTGATATAAGATTGCGCACTTCCACCATAAGTTTTATATTTTTGCGTTTTAATTCAAAATATCGCTTTACTAAATATGAAACTTATCAAATCACTACTTTTAGGATTAGTTTTAAGTTTTGTTTTTCTTTTAATAATTGCTATTTCTGTTTCTTTAATATATGAAAAAGAGGTTACGCAATACATTATTGAAGAACTTAATGAAAGCATTGATGTTAAAATAAATGTTGAAGATTCTAAGTTTTCCTTGCTTCGAAAATTTCCTAATGCTTCGATTGAATTTAGGTCAGTTACAGCTTACAGCCCATCAATATTTTCCAACGTTATTTGTGGATTAAAAACTGACACCCTATTTTATGCTCACAGACTTTTTCTGCAATTCAATATTTTGGATTTATTAACTCAAAACTACACAATAAAAAACATTCACTTTGATCAGGGTAAAATAAATGTGTTTATTGATCAATTTGGTAATGAAAATTTTAGATTTTGGGATTCTGAGAGTCCTTCAGATAATGAATTTAAACTAGAATTGAACAAAGTAAAACTAACCCAAACCGACATACAGTTTTGCGATGAAAAAAGTAATATTCACCTTTGTTCTAAAATTGATAAAGCGAATCTTAAAGGATTGTTATATAATGAAAATTTTAGTTTAGAGGTAAATTCTTCAATGTTTATCTCCCTTTTTTCAGTTGCAAAGTATAAATATATTGTCAATAAAAAGCTTGCTGCTGATTTTTTATTAAATATAGATGATAACCTTATTGCGTTTTCAATGGGAAATATTACCCTCGGGTCCTTTAGCACAAGTATTACTGGAAGTATTACAAATCAGGAAATTCTGATACTTGATTTAAAAATAGCCGCAGAAGATCAGTTGCTTGAAAGCTTAATGAATATAATCCCCTTAAATTTCAGAAATGAAATCTCAACAATACAAGTTAATGAAGGATATATAAAAGTAAATTCGACTATAACTGGGGAGTTATCAAAATTCAAAAATCCAAAAATAACTGGCAAATTTCAAATTAAGAATGCCGTTTTTAATGATTTCTCTAAAAGTATAGCAATTAAGCAAATTTATACAGAAGGAGAATTTTCCAACGGAAATGGAAATTGCATTAAAACATCATATATTAAATTGAATTCTTTTAGTGTTGCTCTTGATAAAAGCACTGGTTCTGGTTCATTATTAATTTCTGATTTTTCTGATCCGTCTGTCCTGATTAACTATTCTGCAGATCTTGATTTTAGAGAGATACACAACACCTTTGCGATCGACACTCTTGAGATTTTATCAGGAACAGGGAAAATTAACGGGACTTTTTCTGGAAATCTAAAGGAAATCAAAGATTTTCAATTTTATAATTTCTTTAAAAAGGAGTTTGCATTTAATCTGCGAATAAAAAATGGACAACTAAAAATCAAGGGAAATTCTTTAATTGTTGAAGGAATAAATGGATTACTCGCTATTAATGAAACATTATACACCGATAGCCTGTGTTTTAAAATTCTCGACAATGATATTATGCTTAACGGTGAAGCAACAAATCTTTATCAGTACTTCTCCTCGCAAGGCACAACATCGGTTTTGGCAGAATTAACATCAACCTCTCTTGATTTAAACCAGTTATCTCCATTGTTTTTTTCTGACAAAACAGAAAAAAAAGATCCATCATATAAGTTTCCAGAGAGATTAAGTCTCTTTTTAAATCTACAGATCCAAAATTTTTGTGTAGGAAAATTTAATGCAACTCAAATTAAAGGTAGTCTTAATTATAAACCTAAAATGTTTTCACTCCATGAAATCTCATTCAATTCGATGAATGGCTCTGCTAAAATTGGAGGTGTTATAGTTCAGGATTATAAGAACGATTTTATTGTAAAATTTCAAAGTTCCCTTAAAAACATTGACATAAACAAGTTGTTTTTTTCATTCAATAACTTTGGACAAACCTTTTTGCCAGCAAAAAATATAACGGGCGATATATCAGGAGATTTGTATTTTTCATCATTTTTTAACGATAGACTTGAAATAAACAAGAAATCAGTAAAAAGCGAGAGTACCTTTGTAATCCAGAATGGAGCTCTTATCGGTTTTGAGCCTATGAGACAATTATCAAAATTTATTGATATAAAAGAACTAGAGCATATAAAATTTTCAACCTTACAAAATCAAATAAATGTAAGAGACGAAAAAGTTTATATCCCAAAAATGGATATTAATTCGTCTGCAATAAATATTTCTATATCCGGAACACATAGTTTTGATAATACGTTTGAATATAGTCTCCGTGTTTTATTGTCCGATTTGCTGGCAAAAAATGCAAAAGACAAAGCCAAACAAAATAACACAGACGAATTCCTCGAAGATGATGGATTAGGTAAAACAAATATTTACTTGAAAATTTATGGAAACCCTGACAATTACAAGATAAGTTATGATCGCAAACAAGCCCGTGAAGCAAGAAAAACTGAACTACAAAAAGAAAAAACACAGCTTAAGAAAATTTTTAATGATGAGTTTGGATGGTTTAAAAACGATTCGTTGATATTGAAAGATACTTTTCCTCCTAAAAAATCAAACACATTTATAATTGAATGGGAAGAAAACCTTCCAAATAAAGAATTAAATTCTATAGAAAAAGATATAAAAACAGATCAAAAATTTCAAATTACATTTGATGAGGATTCTACATCAAACAATTTATTATAAAGAATAATATTACTTTTTAGGAGTCTATTAGTTATGATTGCTATTTTTGTAAATTAATCAATAAAAAATCTACTTTGAATATCTATTCGAAAAAACAAATTTGGAAATTAATTTTATTAGTATTCGCCATTTTCATAGGTGTTGCTTCGTTTTTTACAACCAACAACCTTGTAAAAAAACTATCTGTTGAAGAACGCAAAAAGGTTGAACTTTGGGCTCTTGGAACGCGACAATTATCGGGTATAGAAAGCGATGAAAGGGATTATTCATTTATTATTGAAGTAGTAAAAAATAACGAAACTGTTCCTGTTATTTTAACAGATAAGAATGGCAACATTATTTCAAGCAGAAATCTTGATCTTAATAAAGAAAAAGATACCGTTTACCTTCAGAAACAGCTTTCAAAAATGAAAACAGCCAACGAGCCAATTGTAATTAATTTACTCGATGGGGATAAAAATTTTATTTATTACAAGGAGTCAACCTTATTAACCCAGTTATTCTACTTTCCCATAATTCAGTTTGCAGTAATTGCTTTATTCCTACTTGTTTCGTATATCGCTTTTAGTACCTCACGAAAAGCTGAACAAAACCAAGTATGGGTAGGTATGTCGAAAGAAACAGCCCATCAGCTTGGTACACCAACATCATCTCTTTTGGCTAATTTGGAATTGCTTCGTTTGAAAAATGTTGACGAAAACCTGATTTCTGAGCTTGAAAAAGATGTTCATCGCTTGGAAAAAATTACTGATCGGTTTTCTAAAATTGGATCTGTTCCTAAATTACAACGTGAAAATATTATTAAAGTCCTCATTGATTCTATAAAATATGTAAAAGCAAGATCTTCAGAAAAAATAATCTTTGAATACAATTTTTCTGAAAATGATCAACTCTTTTTACCTTTGAATGTGCATTTGTTTGAGTGGGTTATTGAAAATATCTGCAAGAATGCTATCGATTCGATGGGTGGATCTGGGAAAATTAAAATTCACTTAGATGATCGTATACAGTTTCTTTTTATTGATTTAACAGATGAAGGCAAAGGTATTCCCAAATCAAAATTCAAAACAATTTTTCAACCAGGCTATACAACAAAACAACGTGGCTGGGGATTGGGCCTTTCTCTTTCTGAAAGAATCATTGAATCGTATCACGGAGGTCGTATTTTTGTTAATCATTCGGAAATAAATAAGGGTACAACAATGCGTATTATATTGAAAAAAACATAATGCAAATAATCAATCTATTTCTCTTTTTATTCCGCGTGGATTTAATAACCTAATAATATAATTTTAGCACTTGGCTTCTTTATTATTATAACCTTTAGTTAAATTTTCTTTTTTTATTCAAATTATAATTTATACTTTTGCACGATGTAATTTTTTGAGCCAAGGTGGACTATTTGCATAAATATCGTATTGCTTATCAGGGTTTAACCGATGGTTTACATGAGTTTGATTTTGAAATAAATGATCCGTTCTTTGAGAATTTAGAATATTCTGAAATTAAAAAGGGAAACCTTCAGGTACATGTTGTTTTAAATAAAAAACCACAGCTGCTGGAGTTTTCCATCCAAATCATTGGGACAGTCGAAACAACCTGTGATCGTTGTCTTGAAAATTTTAATTACCCAATTGATTTTACCGGAAAATTATTTGTTAAATTTTCGGCTTCAGAAGAAGATCTTGATGACGATGTCATCTGCTTATCTCCTGAAGAAAATGAAATAAATATTGCACATTATTTATACGAAAGTATTAGTTTAAGCATACCTTTAAAAAGAGTACATCCATTGGATAAAAAAGGAAGACCTTTGTGTAATCCTGAAATGATAAAAAAATTAAAAGAACTTGAATTAAATAACCCAGCTGAAAAGGATGTTGATCCAAGGTGGGACGAGTTAAAAAAATTAATGGAAAACAATAATAATTAGAAGAAATGGCACATCCAAAGAGAAAAACATCGAAAACAAGAAGAGACAAAAGAAGAACTCATATTAAAGCAGTTGTTCCAACTATTGCAACCTGTTCAAACTGCGGTGCTACACATCTTTATCACAGAGTTTGTCCAGAGTGCGGACACTATAAAGGACAATTAGCTGTAGAAAAAGAAGCTAAAGCATAGATTTAAGCTTAATAATACCCATATGAGGATTGGAATTGATATTATGGGAGGTGATTTTGCTCCTGAAGCTACTGTTTTAGGAGCAATTTTAGCTCATAAGGAATTATCACAAAACGATCGTTTGGTGCTTATTGGTGATGAACAAAAAGTTTTGGAAATATTGAAACGGGAAAATTTCCCTTCAACAAATTTTGAAATTGTTCATGCAACAGAAGTAATCGAAATGGGAGATCATCCTGCAAAAGCTTTTTCTAAAAAGCTGGATTCTAGCATTACTAAGGGATTTTATATGTTAGCAGCAGGAAAAATTGATGGTTTTGCAAGTGCTGGTAATACCGGAGCGATGTTAGTTGGTGCAATGCATGCAGTTAAATCCATTCCGGGAGTTATTAGACCCGTAATTACAGCCGCAATTCCAAAACCCGATGGAAATTTTTCTATCATATTAGACGTAGGTATCAATCCCGATGCAAAACCAGATGTTCTTTACCAATATGCAATCTTAGGGTCAATCTATGCTGAAAATGTTTATAACATTAAAAATCCCAAAGTTGCTTTAATGAATATTGGTTCTGAAGAAGAAAAGGGAAATCTTGTTTCAAAGGCTACTTATGAATTAATGAAAGATACCAATGAATTTAATTTTGTTGGTAATATTGAAGGTAATGACCTTTTCGAATTAAATAAAGCAGATGTAATTGTTTGTGATGGTTTTGTTGGAAATATTATCCTTAAAACAGCTGAAGCCTTTTATGTTTTATTTAAGAAAAGGAAAATGGTTGATGAGTTTTTCGAAAAACTAAATTTCGAAAACTACGGAGGAACTCCCATTTTAGGAGTTAATAAAAACATCGTTATTGGCCATGGAATTTCACGCGAAAAAGCAATTAAAAACATGATTCTGCACACCAAACATGTTGCAGAAGCTAATCTTGCAGAAAAAATTAAGGAGGCTTTTAAATGACAAAAATACGAGCAACAATAACTGGTATTGGTGCATACGTACCTGAATATATCCTTACTAATGAAGAATTAAGTAAAATGGTTGATACTACCGATGAGTGGATTATGACTCGAATCGGTATTAAAGAACGACATATAATAAAAGAAAAAGGAGAGGGTTCTTCATTCGTTGGAACAAATGCAGTCAAAGAATTACTTAGAAAAACAAAAACATCTCCCGAAGAAATTGATTTATTAATTTGTGCCACGGTAACTCCTGATCACCAATTTCCTGCAACAGCAAATATTATAAGTGATAAAGTTGGTATCAAAAACGCTTTTAGCTTTGATCTAAATGCTGGATGCTCTGGATTTTTGTTTGCACTTACTACTGCTTCAAAATTTATTGAAACTGGTAGTTGCAAAAAAGTGGTTGTTGTTGGAGCAGAAAAGATGTCGTCAATTGTTGATTATCAAGACCGATCAACTTGTCCAATTTTTGGTGATGGAGCAGGAGCGGTTTTATTAGAGCCAACTACTGAAGAATTTGGAATTATGGATTCAAAACTTCAAGTTGATGGTGTTGGTCGTGTTCATTTGCATCAAAAAGCTGGAGGATCTGTTAATCCATCATCTCATGAAACAATTGATGCCCGTCAACATTTTATTTATCAGGAAGGACAACCTGTCTTTAAATGGGCTGTTTCAAAAATGGCTGATGTTTCAATTGAAGTGATGGAAAGAAACGGAATTGCACCAGAGGAATTAACCTGGCTGGTTCCTCACCAGGCAAATATGAGAATTATTGAAGCAACAGCTAATCGTATGGGAATAAAAAAGGAGCAGGTAATGATTAATATTGAAAGATATGGAAACACTACCGCTGCAACTCTTCCATTGTGTTTATGGGAATGGGAATCGCAACTGAAGAAAGGTGATAATATCATTCTGGCTACTTTTGGTGCTGGATTTACATGGGGTGCCATGTACCTAAAATGGGGATATGATGGAAAAAACGTTAAGAAATAAAACAATACCAAAAAACTAAAAAATCCGGATATTTTTCCGGATTTTTTAGTTGTATCTATCAAAATAATTCCCTTATTTTCTGTGCAATTGCATCATCATCTAAATCATTAATACATCGAAAGTGCTTTTTGGGACACTTCTTAAATCCTATTTTTGTACATGGACGGCATTTTAATCCTTTAATTTCAAATATTACCGAACCTGGATGTGCCTTATATGGATACATGCCAAATTCAGGAACCGTATTTCCCCAAACCGAAATTATTTTCTTTTTAAACGCTGAGGCAATATGCATTAATCCTGTATCTGGAGTAAGTATTACATTGCATTGTTTTACCAAAGAAGCAGATTGGTTAATGTTATATTTACCGCAAGCATTATATGCCATTTCGCCAATATCATTCTTTATTATTTCTGCTTCGTCTTTATTTTCATGCCCACCAAGTAAAATAACCGGAAGGTTTGTTTTTTTACAAATGGCAATTATTTTTTCTGAAGTAAGCCTCTTTGTGTTATGAAATGCACCTATAACAATTGCGACATACCCATTTCTAAATATTTCTGGCAAATCAGTTAATCCAACTTCGTCTTTCTCGGGGATAAAATAATCCAATCCCTGTTCATCATTTATAACATCAAATAAGGAAATTGTTTTAAAATACCGATCAACAATATGAATATCTGGAAGTTTATTAATTTTAAAATTAACCAATAGCCATTTTCCAAAGTTTAGTTTATCAAAAGAAAAAGAAACCACTTTTAATTTGTTCTTAACCCTGAATGTACGAAGATTATGATGCAAATCAATTATATAATCAAATTGCTCATGTTTTAAATCTTCAATCATCTCATTAAATGATTTCTTTAATGTATGAATTTTATCAACATAAGGATTATTCTCCAACAAAGATTTAAACTGAGGCTTTGTCAGAAAGTGTATTTCTGCATTATCGACTTGTTTTTTTAAATTTCTTACAACAGGGGTAGTAAGCACTATGTCGCCAATAGAGCTAAAGCGAATAACTAAGAATTTAACCTTTTGCATTGGATTGGATAAACTATTTTATTTTGCTGAAAAACAGGGTTAAAGCAAACCAGTATTCATTGTTATTTGGATTGCTTTTCCACAGCGATTTAGAACCATGTTCGCCAGGTCCTTCTTTTGGTGCAAATATGGTTTTAAATGATGAGGGCGCAAGACTTAATAGGTCGGTAACATATGGATTTTCTCTTTTTGAAGATGCAACAAAAACCGGTTTCTTTAAGCCTGCAAGATTGTCTTTTACCGTTATTTGATCAACAAAAAACTCACCAGGACTAAATGCAATTACTGCTTTTACATCTGGATTATTATCTGCAATAAGGAGACATAATGAAGCAGAAAAAGAACTACCAAATAAAATCACGGGCTTTCTTGTACGCTGCCTTACCCATTTTATGGCTGCTAAAATATCTTTTTGAGAACTTAAAAAGTCTGTTGGAAATCCCTTTTGTGTAGCTAAAAGGGCTGTATGGTTCTGTATATAATTTACTTCTCCTCCCGATCTTAAATCAACTGCTAAACAATTGTAGCCATATTTAAGAATTCTTTGTGTTGTCTCCTTGTATTCTCCTCTGCTGAATCCAGCTTGATGAAATAAAAGTATATAGGGCTTTTTAGGATCAATTTCATATAAATCAGCTGTAATCATCAATCCATCTTCGGCGAGAAATGTTACTTTTTCCTGTGATTTTACTAATCCAGAAAATAATAAAACAAAAAGAAATAAGTAAACAATTCTCATAGAATCAGCTAATCTATTTATTAATAGTTTCTGCCAAAATTATAACATGGTTATCTTTTACTTCAATAACGCCTCCTTGTATTTGAAAAAATGATTCAGTATTTCCTTCAACAATTTTAATTCGTCCTTTTTCAAGTGTTGATATCAATGGCGCATGATATTCTAACACTTCGAATAGCCCTTTGCTTCCAGGAACCTGAACAACATTTACTTTACCAGTAAATATTTTTTTATCGGGTGTTATTATTTCAAGATACATCTTTTAGAGTTTTCAATCTAATTGTCAAAAATTATTCGCGTTTTTTAGTTTCAGAAAGCATTTTTTCACCCTTTTCAATAGCCTGTTCAATTGTACCTACCAGGTTAAATGCTGCTTCGGGATACTGATCGACTTCACCATTTAAAATCATTTTAAATCCTTTTATTGTATCTTCTATTGAAACCAATTCTCCTTTTAATCCGGTAAATGCTTCTGCCACATGGAATGGTTGTGATAGAAAACGCTGTACTCTACGAGCTCTGTGAACTACTAATTTATCTTCTTCTGATAATTCATCCATACCTAAAATGGCAATAATATCTTGTAACTCTTTATATCGCTGTAAAATTTCCTTTACTCTTTGGGCTGTATTATAATGCTCTTCACCAACAACATCAAGAGATAAAATTCGTGAGGTTGAATCCAAAGGATCAACTGCGGGATAAATTCCTAACTCCGATATTTTACGGCTTAGAACGGTTGTTGCATCAAGATGTGAAAATGTCGTTGCGGGTGCAGGATCTGTTAAGTCATCAGCAGGCACATATACTGCCTGAACCGAAGTAATTGATCCCTTTTTTGTTGAAGTGATTCTTTCCTGCATCATACCCATTTCTGTTGCAAGCGTTGGCTGATAACCAACAGCTGAGGGCATACGGCCGAGAAGCGCCGAAACTTCAGAACCAGCTTGTGTAAATCGGAAAATATTATCGATAAAAAATAAAATATCATTTCCTTTACCGGAGTCTTTGTCTCCATCGCGAAAAGACTCAGCGAGGGTTAATCCGGTTAATGCCACCGTTGCTCTTGCACCAGGAGGCTCATTCATTTGTCCAAACACCAAGCTGGCTTGTGATTTTTTTATTTCTTCCAGATCAATTTTATTTAAGTCCCAACTTCCTGCTTTCATGCTTTCTTCAAAAGCCTTACCATATTTTATTACTCCCGATTCGATCATCTCTCGTAATAAGTCATTTCCTTCGCGAGTACGTTCTCCCACTCCTGCAAACACAGTTAACCCAGAATATGATTTAGCAATGTTATTAATCATTTCCATTATTAATACTGTTTTTCCTACTCCTGCTCCACCAAACAAACCTATTTTCCCTCCTTTTGAATAAGGCTCAATAAGGTCTATAACTTTTATTCCAGTATATAAAACTTCTTTTTCGGTAGTAAGATCAACATATTCAGGAGCTTTATTATGAATCTGATATCCTCCTTTATTATCTAGGGGTTTCATACCGTCTATTGCTTCGCCAATAACATTAAGCAGCCGACCACGCACCTGCTCACCGATGGGTACTTTGATCGATGCTCCTGTTGCGATAACATCCATTCCTCTTTGCAGACCATCTGTTGTATCCATAGCAATACAGCGAACCGTGTTTTCACCAATATGCTGCTGACATTCTACAACCAAAATACTGCCATCATTACGTTTTATCTCCAATGCATCGTAAATATTTGGAAGCTCGGTTCCCGCTTTTTCAAAACTAACATCAATAACCGGACCTATAACCTGAATAATCTGACCTTTAATTTCTACCATGAGGATAAATTTTGTTTTGATTATTAAGCCTTTCGACAAATTTACTATATAATTATGATTTATTTATGTTTTTTTGATACATCGATACGAACTTTTTAATAATTTCGTTCGTTATTTAAAATCACAGTTAATACGAAACGAATAACTTAAAGTTAAACTTAAATTTAAAAAATATGAAAAAGTTAGTTTTAAAAATTTCACTTATTATTTTATTTGCTGGAGCTTTATTTATTAATACCTCGAATGCACAACCAATAAATATTGGTGGAGGATTAGTAATTGGTACTAGTTATCCTCATTTTGGGGTAAAAGTAAATGGCACTTACGGAATGGATTTTTTATTAGAAAATCTAAGCGCATCTGCCGCTTTTACATTCTTTATCCCCGCCACTCCAGCTTCCACAACATATAGCAGATGGGCAATTGATATTGATGGTCATTATAAATTTTACACACTTAATAAATTTGACTTTTATGCTTTGGCGGGTATCAACATCGCCCAATATTCTACAAAGTATGAATGGAATGATTTTCTTGGAAATACACATGTTGATAAAACCAGCGGAACGAAACCAGGTGTAAATGCTGGCGCGGGAGCTCTTTTCGGAATTAGTGATAATATTAAAGCATTTGGTGAGTTTAAATATATAATGGGAAGATACGATCAGGCTGAAATAACTCTTGGCGTACTTTTTGCATTGTAGGAAATCATTATTTACTACCCGGGAATATCCAAACGGGTATTCCCTTTTTTATTTAGTTAAGATATGAAAACACAAACAATTAAATTTGGTATTGTACTTGTTTTTGGAGTATTTATTTTATCTTCTTTTGCGAAGTCTCAACCAATGACCATCGGTGGAGGATTAATATTAGAAACTGGTCGTCCTCCATTTGGTTTGCAAGTAAAAGGAACCTATAATACTGATTTTATTATCGAAAAATCGAGAATTTCGGTAGATTTAGGATTTATGTTTCCACAAACCGTTAATACGAGAACATTTAACCGTGCATTTTTAAACATTGATGCTAATTATGATTTTTATTCAATTGAAGGATTTAATTTTTACGCCATTGCTGGATTGAATTTTACTTATTATAACAGCACTTTATCAAAGGGATTTTTACCAGGACTAACTGCTGGAGCGGGCGTTTTTTATGATTTAACCGATAACATGAAGGCCTATAGCGAAATAAAAAATACTTTTTTTGGATATGGCGAAGCTGCTTTAACGCTAGGTGTCTTGTTTAAATTGTAAAATTATTCGATCTTTGAGGGGGTTTAAAAACCCCCTTTTTCTTTTTAATAAAATCAGATTCATATGAAAAACATTGTAATTATAGTATCGTTTTTTCTTCTATTTTTTTCTTCATTCAAAGGAAACGCCCAGCTAACCAAAATAGGTGGAGGTTTTAGTTTGGCTACAAGTGGCCAATATATTTACAATGATTTTGAATATTTTAATAAATCCATTGGTTTTGATATACGTGCTGAATTTGATGTTACCAAAAACATTAAAATCGTACCCGATTTTCAGATTTTTCTTCCTAACACATTTGAATATCCTGTCGGAGGAGAATCTAAAACAACTCTTTTAGCATTAGACGTAAACGGTCATTTTATTCTTGCATCCAGCAAAAAAGTTGATTTTTATGCAATAGGAGGATTTCACATTGGAGGCTGGAATATTAAGGATAAACACATAGAAATGACTGACGGAGAAGTAGATAATTCTGCTTTTAAAATAGATGTTGCTGCGAACATTGGAGCAGGAATTGAAATAAAAATTACAAGACAATTGGGTGTTTTTGCGGATGTAAAATACATTGTTTCAAATTCAAGCCAGTTGGTATTTACCCCTGGTTTAATATACGAGTTTTAATCTTTTAATAATTCCTTCTTATCAGCTTTTCAGCTAGGTTTTTAAGCTCATTCTTCTTTTCCGGAGAAACATTTACCCTGTTTAAGCTGATTATTGCCTTTTGATGATAACTAGCTATTAATTTTTCAGCTAATTCTTTGATTTTTAAATTGTTGTAAATCGTTGTAATTCCCATAACTTTTTCTTCGCGGGTTATTTCTTTATTATTCAGGTATTTTTCGATTAACTCCTTTTCGTTTTTATTTGCGAGTTCTTTTGCTTTTATTAATAAAAACGTTTTTTTATTTGCCACAATATCCCCACCTATTTCTTTACCAAATGTTTTGGAATCGCCGAATACATCGAGTAAATCGTCCTGAATTTGAAAAGCAAGGCCTATATTTCTTCCAAATTCATACAAAAGCTCAGCATCAGTATCTTTTGCGCCTCCGATTAAAGCTCCAATTTTTAATGCTGCAGCCAGAAGAACAGATGTTTTTAATTCAATCATTCGTAAATATTCATTCTCAGAAACATCCATCCTGTTTTCAAATTCCATATCATATTGCTGCCCCTCGCAAACTTCGAGTGCAGTAACATTAAAAAGCTCTATTATTTGTTTAAATACGGGCGATTTACATTTAAATAAATAATCATAGGCCTTAATAAACATTGCATCTCCTGAAAGAATCGCAGTATTTTCATTCCACTTTTTATGAACTGTTGGATTTCCACGACGAATATCTGCTTTATCCATTATATCATCATGCAACAATGTAAAATTGTGAAAAATTTCAATCGCAAATGCTGCATCAATAGCCTGGTTAACATCATCTGAAAATAAATTACAAGACATCAAAGTAAGAATTGGTCTAATTCTTTTCCCACCATTGGAAAGGGTGTAATTTATTGGCTCATAAAGGGAGATTGGTTCTCTTCCAATTTCTTCGTTTTCAATTTTTGAGTTAATTAATTCTTGAAGTTCTTGTATCTGATACATGATTATTAATTTTCTTGATCAAAAATAGAACACTTAATACATTTATCAAATATAATTACCTGCGAAAGTTAATTTATTGTTAAGTAAATATTTCTTTAGTGTTAATTTTTGACTTGATTTTTATAGATTTGTATCTCAATTATAAAAACTCCAAAAAATGAAATATGGCATAATTGATTTTTTAACACTTGTTGGCTCGCTTGGCTTTTTCCTTTATGGAATGAAGATAATGAGTGAATCCTTGCAAAAAGTTGCAGGAGATAAAATGAGATCAATATTAGCAAAAATGACCTCCAATCCTGTTAAAGGAGTACTTACGGGTCTGCTAATAACGGGTATTATTCAGTCTTCGTCGGCAACTACCGTAATGGTAGTTAGCTTTGTAAATGCCGGATTGTTATCGCTTATCGAATCTATCGGTGTTATTATGGGAGCCAATATTGGAACAACCGTAACAGCCTGGCTTATTTCATTGCTTGGATTTAAAATAAACATAAGCATCATCTCTCTTCCATTAATAGGATTGGGATTCCCCTTGCTTTTTTCGAGTAAAAAGAATCGAAAATCATGGGGTGAATTTATTATTGGATTTGCATTGCTTTTTATTGGGTTAGATTTTCTAAAAAATTCCGTTCCGGATATAAATAGTCATCCAGAAATATTGTCATTTCTTTCAAATTATACTTCTCATGGTTTTTGGTCATTTCTTCTATTTCTTACTATTGGAACTCTTTTAACGATGATTATTCAGTCATCAAGCGCCACCATGGCTCTAACTCTTGTTATGTGTAATAATGGATGGATCTCTTTTGATATTGCAGCAGCTATGGTTTTAGGTGAAAATATAGGAACAACAATAACAGCAAATCTTGCTGCAGCAGTTGCAAACGTCTCGGCGAAAAGAGCTGCCCGGGCCCACTTCCTTTTTAACTTGATGGGAGTTATCTGGGTTTCGTTGTTTTTCCCGTTTTTTCTTCGACTAATTGCTGATTTTGTATTAAATACAGGTGGATCATCTCCATATAACGATCCTCATGCCATTCCTATAGCGTTATCTATATTTCATTCAGCTTTCAATATTGCAAACACATTACTATTTATCTGGTTTACAAAAACAATTGCTTTTATTGTTACTAAAATGGTGCCTCAGAAAGAAGATTCTGAAGAATTCAGGTTACAGTATATTCAAGCCGGTTTATTGTCCACTCCCGAATTATCTATTTATCAGGCAAAAAAGGAAATTTTGATTTTTACTCAACGGGTAGAGAAAACCTTTGAAATGGTCGAAGAAATGTTTAATGAAAAGAATGAAAAGAAATTTTATAAACTATACGATAAAATCGAAAAATACGAAGGAATAAGTGATCGCATGGAGGTTGAAATAGCAAATTATCTAACAAAAATTTCAGAAGACGAGTTAAGTCCATTAGGGTCTAAGCGAATAAAAGCCCAATTAACCATTGTTTCGGAACTGGAAAGTGTTGCTGACTGTTGTTATAATCTGGCAAAAACAATGCTGAGAAAAAAGGACAGTAAGGTTGTTTTAAATGAAACCCTTTCTTCAAATATTAGAAAAATGATGGGATTGGTTAAGGAATCGATTATTGAGATGCAAAAAAATGTAGAACATGGATATTTAAATATTAATATTGTGCGTGCCGTTGAATTGGAACAAAACATTAATAATTACCGAGACAGATTAAAGAAAGATCATTTAAAAGACATCGAGAAAAAGCAATACGATTATAAAACAGGTGTAATTTATTCTGATTTATTTTCTGAATGCGAAAAATGCGCTGATTATGTAATTAATGTTTCCGAAGCAGTTGAAGAAATAAATAAGAATTAATTAAATAGATTTAGATTTTAATCCCCATTATCATCATATCGTCAAGCTGAGATCTGTTGCCTTGCCATTTGCTCATATTTTTTTCAAGCATATCTCTTTGCTTACTCATTTCCTTATCCGATATTTTTAAAAGGAGCTCTCTGAATGGTTTTTGTCTTAATTTAAGTCCGTCTTCTCCACCAAACTGATCAATATAACCATCTGTAAATAAGTATATTACGTCCTCCTTTTGTAAATCAAATTCTTTATTGGTAAAATCTCTATCAACTTTAACTGCATGAATTCCTATGGGCATTTTATCAGGTAATAACTCGAATATTTCTTTATTACGAATAATAATACAAGGATTATAAGCTCCGGCAAACTGAAGTTTCATGGTTTGTTTGTCAATAATACAAAGAGCAAGATCCATTCCGTCTTTAGAGCCCATTATACCATATTCCTGATGCAATGATTCAATAATACTTGCCCGCAATTGATTTAATATCTGATTGGGTTCATTAATATCATTTTTATTCACTATTTCATTTAAAAACGCTACGCCTAACATGCTCATGAAAGCACCGGGTACTCCATGTCCCGTACAATCAGAAACCGCCACAATGATTTTGTTGTTTTTTTCTGAAACCCAATAAAAATCTCCACTTACAATGTTTTTAGGTTTCATAAATACAAAATAATCAGAAAGAATTCTTTTCATGAACTTATCCTGAGGTAGCAAAGCAGTTTGAATTCTTTTTGCATACTCAATGCTATCGGTAATAATTGTATTCTGCTGTGCAATCTGATCTCTTTGCTTGGTTACAAAGTCACGTTGAGCCTCAATTTCATCTCGTTGATTTTCAATTTCCTGCTTTTGTTTTGTAAGTAAAATGTTTGTTTTTTTCTTGCGCTGAAGATTATTAAAAATAATATAAACCAATAATCCCATGAAAATAAATCCTGTAATAAAAACCCAGGTAAGAATTTTTTGTCGCTGTAATCGAGCTTTTTGTTCTAAATCTTTTTGCCGTTGATCAAACTCTTTAATACGTTGCTCTTTATCAAAATTATATTGCAATTCGAGTTCGTTAATCTTTTGATTATTAAGGCTATCCTTAAGATTGATATATAATTTATAATAGCTTAAGGCTCCAGATATGTTCTTTCTTTTTTCATAAAACTCCGATAGGGAAAAATAACTTTCCTTAACATCTTCTTTAAGGTTTTGTTTTTTAGCAAAATCAAGGCTGTTTTTTAGACTTATTTCTGCTTTGGACAGATTCCCCTTTCGTAAATCAATTAACCCTAAATGGCGCAAAATTGAGGCTTTTTCTGTGTCGTCGTTTAAAGAATCTTTAATTTGCAGTGCTTCAGAGAAATATTCTTTTGATTTTTGAAAATTTGATGATTGAAAATATATCTTACCAATAGAGCTTAAGGAATTTGAATACCCCTGCCAATTTTTTGACTGCTTATTAATTTGCAAAACCTGCTCGCTATATTCAATTGCTTTGTCAAGATCTCCTTTTTCATAATAAATATCTCCGATCTCTTTTAAACAGAGCGTTACTCCTGTGTTGTTTTCGTATTCGAATGCTATTTTCTGATATATTTCCAAGGATTGGTTTACATAATCAAATGCTTTTGGATAGTTTTTCATCATTCTGAATAATCGGGCAATATTTAAGGCCGACCAAGCAATGCCTTCATTATTCTGAACTCCTTCATAAAGCTCTAATGCCTCCAGATGAAGATTAATTGCTTTCTCGTAATTTCCATATAAACGAAAAATACTTCCAAGGTTAGTAAGAGTGCGAGCAATTTCAATTGTATTATCAAGCTCTTTGTTAATACTTTGTGCCAATTCATAATATGTCAGCGCATCCTGATACTTACCCATCAATTGCAGTGTGTTTCCAATGCGATTTAAAGAGGCTGCTTCTCCTGATCTGTTCGTAATTTTCTGACTTAATTTCAAAGAATTAGTAAAATGTAAAATAGCTTTTTCGTAATCATTTTGCGAATAATAGGCATATCCAAGAGCAAATTCTGCTTGATATGACAATTCCTCATTTTGTATTTGTTGGCATAATACAATTGCTTTTTGTGCATATTCCACCGCCTGTTCGTTATTGCGGTTTCTTGATTTCTCAGAGAACTCAAGAAATTCATTTATCTTTTCTTTTATTCCGATCTCAGATTCACTTGTTTTCAGACTATCCTGCTGATCAATAGCCAAAGCAACACAAAGATTTAAAAATATAAATAGGCTGAAAAGAAATAATTTTTTCATGGAGATTAACTTAGAATAGGATATAAAAATAGTTCTCTTTTTAATACAATTCAATTAATGAGTGAATAATTGTGAAATGATTCATTGAAAAAAACTAGATTTCATTATTGTCACTCATCTTGGTTTTTTCATTATAAAAAACATCCATCGCTAAAAGCATCGCCATAAAGCCCCATACAGGAACGGATGCTTTATCGGAATCGAGAAAGTTGTTTAAGAATCCATGAATAAAATAGGTTGCCAAACCCAACGAAATATATAACGAAAGATTCTTTGTTTCTCCTGTGGTATTTCTGAAAACACGATAAGCAGTAATAAAAACCATTACGATAATAAAAATAACTGATAATAATCCAAGCACTCCTGATTCGGCCAATGGTCCAAGATATTCGCTGTGGGCATTTCCCAAATCACCAAAATCAGTACTTATTATGGTTTTATCGTAAGAAAATTGGAATGGAGCATATTGAAACATATATGTTCCAGGTCCCCAACCAAATACCGGTTTTTCTTTAAACATCCTGATAGCACATTTCCATCGATTTAGTCTTTCCAGATTCGATGCATCACTCGTAATATTTACCATGGATTCGATATGTTCAGAAAATTTGCCTGATGATTCTGATTCGTTCTTTTCGAGATTTCTTACAAATGATGTATAAGAAACAACAAGCAGTGTTATTGAAATAAAACCAGCAATTATAATTGTTCTAATGTTCAGTTTAAGTTTAATTATAATCCATAAACCAATCCCTGCAAATAAACTCAACCATGCTGCCCTGGTAAATGAAAAAACAATTGCACAAATAAAGACCAAGAAAACAAGTAATATTATTGCCTTTTTAAAAAGATCTGTATTTTTTCTGGATATAAAATAATAAATAGGAAAAAGAAACATAACGAGCATTGCTCCATATGAAGTATGATCGCTAAAAAAAGGCCAAACGACCCAGTTAGAAGCAAGCTGATTGTTGAATCCATAACCAGATAACCGATAATTTGTATAACCAATAACCAGAATCAGAGCAATGACATACAGCCAAATAAATCGATTAATATAAATTTTGTTCTTAAACATTTGGGCTGCCAAAAAATACATAGAAACAATAAACCAAATTCTTGATAACAAAAACTTAAATGATACAATTGGCATTGTGCTGGTTATGCTTGTCATTAGCATCCATAATAAATGAATATATATTGCTATGCTTATCGGATGAGTTAAAATGCGACGATCTATTCTTTCGTCAAGCAGCATTTTAAACACAAAAAGGATCAATACACCTAAAAGAAAGGGTTCTGTTGGAATTGATACGTTGAAAGAAATACCTGGCAGAAAATCTCTAAGTTGGACAGATAATGGAGTTAAAAAAACAATTGCTAAAAGGATTTTATCCAATGCTATAAAAGAAGCAAAAAGAAAAAGCAAAATTATCGGTAAAAAAGCAACATAATAAACATTAAAAGCAATAAATCCAATGTTTATTGCTATAAAAAGCAAAGAGAAGAAATAGAATGAACCCTTGTTCTCAAGTTTTAACAAATCTTAATTAAATTTAAAAAGGTCTTTGTATTTTTCGAGGAATAACATTAGTAAAACCGCAAAAATAAAAGCAGACATTGTCGAAACAGAACAAATTAACCATCGTACTGGATAAGCCTTTTTTTCAGCTGCATATGCATTGGCAACAATAAATTTTCGTGGCAAATTCTGACTGGCATTAACTTCGGCCTCAACCAACTTCGATTTCATCTCACTTAATCGTTTGTTTTCGTTTATCAGTTGCTCGGTTAGTGAAATATATAGTGGTTCTGATTTGTTCGTATTCATTAGAGATTCTTCAATCTGCTTTATTTCTTCTTGTAGGTTTTTATGCTGATTATCAACCATTTTAAATATTTCTATAGCCACATTGCGTTGCATTTCATTTAATGTGGAATCAAGCAATACAGCTATTTCATTAGCAATATTGGCTGCCATTTGTGCATCGGTATCCATAACCTCAATTTGAATAGCCATATATTCGGTACGCCTAAACCTTATATTTTTTGAAAATATTTCATGAAGCTTTGTCATTGGGTATCCTCCTTTTTCATCAATTTTATAATGATGCAGAAGATTGAATTTTTCGATTATTTTAAAACGGATTTCTTCTGAATAAAGCGTTTGTATTAATTGTTCTGTTGCTTCCTCATCACCAAAATTCATGATATGATTATCGGTATTTATCAACTCTGAAGTATTTAAAGCCTGAGAAGCAGAAACTTGTGTTTTTGGAAATAAAATTACCGAAGATTTGAATTTTGGAGTTATCATATACGATACAATTACCGAAGCAATTGCTGCAAAAATGGTTACAAAAATTATTGGCCATTTGTGTTTAAATACAAACCGAATAATATCCATAGAATTGAAATTATATGATTGATTCTGCAAACTCATTGTTTTTTGCTTAAAGCTCCTTTACTTCGAGATATTTTTTCCTGCCAAGTGTTAGATAATAAATATATGCTAATGCTATTGGGAAAACCAGATACATAACTACTTTAAATCGTTGTTGTAGGAAAAACTCTGAAATGAAATAAATACCAAGAACAACATACATTGCTATCAATAACCAGGCGTTTGCTTTAAAACCCGAAACTTCAACTGTTTTTGATTTTTCCTCTTTTACATCAATCTCCAGCTCAGGACTGCTGCACCAATCAACCTTAAACATTATCTTATGCTTGCCTGCAGGTACTTCAACGTCTTTTATCTCGCCATTTAAAATGGTTTCTTTTTTTTCGCCATCAACATAAACTCCAAATTTACGGGCTCTGTTCGACCATTCTTTTTTTCGACTAATGATTATTCGTGCCATGTTTTAAATTGCTTTAATTAAATAATAGTTTTTCTTTCCTTTTTGAACAAGTATATATTTTCCATTTAATAAACGATCTGTATTAATGGTTATTTCTTCACCCTCTATTTTTTGCTTATTTATACTTACTCCTCCACCCTGAATTGTTCTGCGCAACTCCCCTTTGGAAGGGAATATTTGTGTATCAATAGCTAGTAAATCGAGTACGTTAATTCCTGCAGCAATTTTTGATTTTTCAACATCAAACATAGGAACTCCTTCGAATACAGAGAGAATCGTTTTTTCGTCCATTCTTTGCAGTGATTCCGTTGTTCCTTTTCCGAATAAAATATCGGATGCTTCAATGGCTGATTGCAAATCTTCTTTTGAGTGAACAAGCGTTGTTACTTCTTCTGCCAAACGTTTTTGTAAAATGCGTAAATGTGGTGCCTGCTTGTGTTCTTCGATTAATTTTTCTACTTCTTCTTTCGATAAAAGTGTAAAAATTTTTATATAGTTTTCTGCATCCTCATCAGAAGCATTAATCCAGTATTGATAGAATTTGTATGGGGATGTTCTTTCGGGATCGAGCCATACATTCCCTTCGGCTGTTTTGCCAAATTTAGAACCATCTGCCTTTTTAATAAGTGGAGTTGTAATAGCCCAAGCCTGTCCGCCATCCATACGACGAATTAACTCTGTTCCTGTTACAATGTTTCCCCATTGATCAGATCCTCCCAGCTGAACCTTACAATTATGATTTTTATACAAATGGTAAAAATCATATCCCTGCACCAATTGGTATGTAAACTCTGTGAACGACATTCCACTTTCGAGTCTTTTTTGAACAGAATCTTTGGCTAGCATATAGTTTACTGTTATATGCTTACCCACATCACGAATAAAATCAAGAAAATTATATTGCTTAAACCAATCGTAGTTATTTACCATTACGGCAGAATTGGCTCCACAATTAAAATCAAGAAATTTCTCCAATTGTTTCTTTATTCCTGCAAGATTAAACTCAAGCACCTCTTTTGAAAGCAGATTTCTTTCCTCCGATCTTCCGGAAGGATCTCCAACCATTCCGGTAGCGCCACCAACAAGAGCATAGGGTTTATGGCCACTGCGTTGCAAGTGTACTAAAATCATTATTTGTACCAGACTACCAATATGCAGAGAATCGGCTGTTGGATCAAATCCAATATATGCCGATGTCATTTCTTTTTGAAATTGTTCCTCTGATCCGGGCATAACATCATGGATCATGCCTCTCCACTTTAATTCCTCAACAAAATTCATTGTATCCTTTGTTTTTATTGAACTGTCATGTTGAGCCTGACTCCCGTCAGGCAGGCTTGTCTAACACGACTTGCGCCACTTCACGCTTCGACTGGCTCAGCTTGACAATCCGTTAAATTCTTAAATTTTTGCTAAAGCATGATCCAGATCAGCAATAATATCTTCTACGTTTTCGATACCTACAGCATAACGAACAAGTCCCTCGGTAATATTCGCCTGTAATCGTGCTTCTTTTGGAACGCCAGCATGAGTCATTGATGCAGGATGTTGAATTAATGATTCAACGCCTCCCAATGAAACAGCTAATAATGCTAAATGTACGTTGTCCATTAAAGTAACACCTGCTTCATATCCTCCTTTTAGTTCAAAGCTTATCATTGCTCCCGGACCTTTCATTTGCTCTTTTGCTAATTCGTATTGTGGAAATGATTTTAATCCTGGATATTTTACCCATGCTACTTTGGGATGTTTCTCTAAATAATCAGCAACTTTCATCGCATTTTCCTGAGCACGATCAATTCGTAATGTCAAGGTTTTTACACCACGAATAACCAGGTAAGCCTGATGAGGATCCATATTGCCACCCATGTAAACCATTGTTTTGCGAAGTTTTGCATAAATTTCCGGATCTTTTGCAATTAAAGCTCCTCCAACTATATCGGCATGACCATTAATAAACTTGGTTAATGAATGTAATGAAACATCAGCACCTAAATCAAGTGGTTTTTGTAAATATGGACTGCTGAAAGTATTGTCAACAACAACAATAATGTTATGTTTATGTGCTATTTCTGAAGCTTTTTTAATATCAGTTAATGCCATTGTAGGATTAGCAGGTGTTTCCAAATACAATAGTTTTGTATTCGGACGAATAGCATCTTCAATTTCTTTTAAATTTGAAGAATCTACAAATGTTGACTCAACTCCAAATTTAGCAAAATGAGATTCTAATACTGCACGACTAGGACCATAAACAGCACTTGTACAAATAATGTGTTGACCCTGACCAAGGAATGTCATATATACGGTAGTTACAGCAGCCATTCCTGATGCTAATGCAATTCCGCCGCAACCATTTTCAAGTTCGGCAAGTTTGTTTTCTAATGCTCCAATTGTTGGATTTCCAATTCGTGTATATATAAACCCTTTTTCTTTTCCTGCAAATAAATCGGCACCATGCTGTGCATTTTTAAAAGCAAAGGTTGATGTTTGGTAAATTGGTGTTACTGCACTTCCATATTCATCATGAAAATCACCGGCATGAATAAGTTTTGTGTTAAATCCTGCGTTTTTTGTATCCATTGTATTATTAAATTAATTAATGTTTTTTATGTATATTAAATATATCCTTCTGTTTCGTTTTTCTTTTCTTCGAACTTTTCTCTAATCTTATCAAATTTCAGATAAGGAAAAATGATGGGTGCAAAATTAGACAAAGGTTTGTATAATAATGATTTTTCTTTGGTGTTATTTGAAATTAAATTGTATTTGTTGTCTGCTTTATTTACTAAAACCAAAATAACACTTATAATAAAAGCCATTTTTAGCATTGACAATAAAACACCAAGCAACTTATTTACAAGGCTAAGCTCAATGGCTTCGGTAAATTTTTCAATAAGTTTTGCTATAAGAATTACTATCACCAGTATAATTAAAAAAGTTAAAGCAAATGACAGAATTGAAAGAGTCTGTTCATTAATATCCATTCTATTTGCAAGTATACTTGCAGTAAAATCTGAAAATTTGAGCGCTCCATAAATTCCAAGTAACAATCCGACAAGTGTAGCCAATTGAATAATAAAGCCCTTTGTATATCCTCTGTAAATACTCCAGATAAATAATACGATAAAAACAATATCGATAGTATTCATATTTTACAATTTCGGATTAGAAAGTGTAAAAGTAATAAAAAGATTTGGGAGACAAAATGGTGCTTTGATTTGGTTTACCTATTGTTGATTCTAACTGTGAATAAGGATCTTTGTAACAAGAGGTTTTTATAATTATTAAAGCAACCTCGTTGCGGTATCTTTATCTAATGTCGGTTAATAGTTCGGACCCCTGCGGGGTCATAATATAGAACAAATCTATCGGTTAAATGGTTAGCAAAACAACATTAAGTCATTCCGAGCGCAGAAATCCCTATCCTCCAATAGTTATTGAGTTTCCATTACGACCAACGAATGGTATTCCAATCTTTATCCCGGTATATTCATGCGAAGATCCTTTAAATCCGGCAAACACTTCGAGATTAAACATCAGAAAAATTTGGTTTAGTCCATAACCAACTTCATAATAGGGATAATTGCCTGTAGTTGATAAATAGTTAACATAAATAAATTCTCTCATTAGTGTTTTATTCAGAACGGGTAACCTCTTTAAAAGAATTCTGTCATTTTCTAACCAGACATGCCCTTCAAAATAATTTTTATTTGTACTGTAATCATAATAATTGATTAATCTGAAAAGTGTTTCTTCTGATGTGCCAATAAGAAATGGATAGTTTGTTCCAAAATGCTTATAATCTGCAAAATACGCTTTGTCTGAATTTAAAAAAGAGCCGGCCGCGATTCTATAGTTTAGGGTTCCAACCCTTCTAATATTTTTTCGTTGTCTTATTGTTACTTCCAAATGATCATAATTAACATCGCTACCAAAAAGATTATTAATCCCTTTTCTATAATTCAGGCCAAATGTTGGAAAACGTGAATATGAATTCCATTTAATCCCTTCATCAATTGTATAATAATACTCTGGTGTATAACTTACTCTAATAGAAAGAATTGATGCATTATGATTACTTATTAAATCCTGATCAAATTGATTTACTGGAGGAATATTTGTTGTATACTCCTTTTTAAATGGATTATACAGATTATAATCCGAATGATTAATCAGTTCCTGTCGTTTAGCAAACTCAAATCCGGTAAACAAATCTAGTCCATTGGCTAAATCTATTCTATGCCCAAGATTTACATAATCTTTCTGATATAATTTCAGATAATTTTCTTTAAGAAAAAGCGTTGTTATCGCGTTTAGATTTTTGGTAATTCCTGTTTGTGAATTAAAATCAATTGTTCTTCTTCCTCCATTAAGGTTTAAATACGCCCGTTTTAGTCCATTATATCTGTAAAAAACATCTAAATAACTTGTCATTCGTTCCCGTGCAAATGCATAATCCGAGAATTGAGTAATTCTAAAATACTTACCACTATCAGCCTGATGAATATACGAAAATTCCATTCCATATTTAAGTCCATCAACCGTATTAAAATCAATATGACTAAAGTCAATAATCCCCCCATATCGGAATGAGTGACCCTTTTCGAAACTAAAAGTACCTCCCATTAAAAGTTTATTCCAACTAAACCGAGAATCCTTATGTTTAAGAGAGTCTCTAAAAACAGAATCCTTTTCAGCTCTACCCTGAATTGAATCTTTTACTATGTATCCTTCGAATTCATCAAGAGTAAGAGGAATGGGCCGAATCGAATCCCAATACTCAACTGATCTTAACGCAGCGCTATCATCAACATGATTATGATCTTTTATTTCGAGTTCCTTTTTAGGAATGGATTTAGAAACATCTTCCTTAACAAGTTTCTTTAATTTTCGTGATTCCTTTTTTGATAAACTTTCCTTTTTCACAAGATCCTGAATTTCCTTTTGTTGCTGTTGTTCAATTTTATTAACCTCATCGGCATACTCCTTTGATTCTACTAATAGGTTTCTATAAACTGAATGATCTAGTTTAGAGTTTAGTTTTACTTTATAATTTGATACCGAGGCAACATATTTAAACTTGAATTTTATTCCCATTACTCCGGCTTCAATATCAAAATCGTGACTAACCGGCATCCAAATATCATCGCCAACAGGAGTATAAACCTGGTTAATTTTTATTTGAAACATTTTCTGCTTTAAGAAAAGCTCTGCGCTATGCAAGTGCCAGAATCCCTCAACAATATAGATATGTCCCGAATATAAATCATATCCCTCGCGGCGAGGAATAATCTTGATTTTATGAACCAGGTAATCCTGATCGTAGAATGATGCAGCAAGTTGGAATTTGTAATAAGCAAAAGCATCTCTGCTTAGGGGAGAAATTACTCCGTCAATATCATTGTATAGGGATAGTGTTATATAACCCATTGGTGAAACATCGTTTCCCTCCATTGTACTTCTCATAGACACGGTATTCTCCTCAACAATATCAGGCAGTTTAAAATGCATGTCTGTAATATTTTCAATCACAATTGGTTTGCCCTCCTCTATTCCTTCTTTTTTAAACGTTTTCTGAAGAATCTTTGGTATTTCAACTGCTTTTCCTGATCCTTTAAGATAAATCCGGCAATTATATTCTTCAACCTGATTTAAGTAATAATAACTCATTGCAACAGCTTTACGCATAATAGAATATGCAGGATCCTCGCCGCTGGCCAGAATTCTTACTTCAGGTATTTTAAAAGCTTGCTCTTGTAAAACGATATCAATGTTTTGAGTTTTTTTTGCACATTGGATTGTAAGTACTTTTGTTTTGTATCCCAGATATCGGACAACAATTTCATGATCCCCTTTGGGTAAATCGAGTTTATAATATCCTTCAACATTAGATGTCGTTCCTTTTGAAATCTCCTTGCAAAAAATGGTTGCATACGGAATGGGATTATTGTTTGCATCAATTATTTTACCTTCGATACACTGAGCATTAATAAAGAATGCATTTAGAAATAATAATCCTAAAAGGGTAATTTTTTTCATCATTTTTCTCATTTATTACTAAAAACTAAAGACGTTTTCAGTAGCGAAAAGTTACATAGTAAATTTCTTACTTCAAATTTTCACTAAATCTTTTTGTTCTTTAACCTAAACTCTATAAAGGGAGATTTATTATTTGATGTTTGGTAATCCGATTAAAAACCCTAATTTTGTGCCAGAATAAAGGCCCCATACCTGCCATCAGGTAGGCAGGGCTCATTGGATGAAAAACTTTTTAATGTAATTATTTATTTTGGCCCCATAGTTCAATGGATAGAACGGAAGTTTCCTAAACTTTAAATCCAAGTTCGATTCTTGGTGGGGCTACATAATTTTAATACTCAAAAAAGATGAATTTCTAATTCATCTTTTTTTGTTTTTAAACCGGACTTTAAAAACCCTACTTGACCAATTTTCAATAAATAATTACGTCTGTATGCTTTATTCTACAAAGCATTGCGTGTTATATGTTTTAAACACACAAAATTCAAAATTTCTTTTTCGAATATAATACACCAAAAAGTGAAGGTATGAAATAATTCATATAAAATTATTCCCCATTATTGATTTTTTTTAAATTTATTATTAATTTTAAAAATAATATAGTATTTATTTGCTATATAAATATAATAATTCCCTAATTGTATTGACACTTTGCCTTGCTTCTTGCAAAAGAAGAATCCTCTGTTTGTTCGATGAACAACAGAAAGTATAATACTTAGACACTAAGTTAATCTTTCTATAATCCTTGCGTATCTTTTTAAGAATTTTTCATTGTTCTTCAAAAACCATCTAATATGAAAAGAATATTATTATTGCCATTTTATTTTTTTGT
>JAIFLC010000145.1 GCA_020049295.1 Bacteroidota bacterium | reverse complement strand
GATGCCAATTGCAGCCAAGATATAACCCCACACCATAAATGTGCTGGTAAATATTGGGGTAAGAAGGTCTGCCTCTGTTCCTCCTGCATAAAATAGTATACTTAATACTACAGATATTACCAGAAGTAGAATATAAAATATTCGAACGAACTTATTCATAAGTGATTATTTTTTTAAGTTATGTTTTACAAGAACATCAATTAAAGAAATTGATGCATCTTCCATATCATTAACAATACCATCAACTTTTGAAACAATATAGTTATAGAAAACCTGAAGAATCATAGCTACAATAAGACCAAAGATGGTTGTTAATAAAGCCACTTTAATACCACCAGCAACCAATGTTGGAGAAATATCACCAGCAGCTTCGATAGCATCAAATGCCTGAACCATACCAACAACTGTTCCCAAGAATCCTAACATAGGAGCCATAGCAATAAACAATGAAATCCAGGTCACACCTCTTTCGAGTAAACCCATTTGAACACCACCGTAAGAAATAACAGATTTTTCAACTACATCAATACCTTCGTGAACTCTGTCAAGACCTTGGTAGAAAATACTTGCTACAGGGCCCTTTGTATTTCTGCAAACTTCTTTAGCAGCTTCTACACCTCCATTTTCAAGTGCATTTTCAATATTTGCTATCAGTTTTTTAGTATTGGTAGTTGCCAGGTTTAAATAAATAATCCTTTCAATACAAATAGCTAAACCAAAAATCATTGAAAGAAGAATAACGCCCATAAAACCTGGACCACCTTCGATAAATTTTTGTTTAAGTACCTGATGCATAGAAGACTCTACTTCTGCCGGTGGAGCTACTTGTGTAACTTCTTCGGTAGCCACTGCTGCTGTTTCTGTTGTTTGTGCAACAGCTGTTTCTTCAGTTGTTCCTTCCTGAGCAACTGAATTAAAAGATGCTCCTAAAGTAAGCATCGCAAAAACTGCTATAAATGCAAATAGTTTTTTCATGGTTTGTTTTCTGTTTTAATTATTAACGATTTTTATGTTTGTAAAATTATTAAAAAATTCAGTAATTAAAAATTATTGCGGAGAAAGAGGGATTCGAACCCCCGATACCCTTTTGAGGCATACACACTTTCCAGGCGTGCGCCTTAGACCACTCGGCCATTTCTCCCTCAAAATACCCCAAAATTCGGGGCACAAAATACAAAAAAAATAATTAACTAATACTATTTATTTTGTAATTTCTCCGCTTATCGATTGATTTAAAAATATTTTTGTTTCTTCAGTAGTCAAATTTTTTCCTAAAACATACATTAACTTAACTACTGCAGCCTCTGTTGTAATATCATAACCACTTATAACACCACTTTTTAATAATTCTAATCCTGTTTCGTACTTAGTCATATCAACACTTCCTGCCAAACACTGAGTAACATTAAGTATAATTTTATCTTTATTAATCGCATTTTTAATCTCATCCAAAAACCATTTATTGGTAGGAGCATTTCCTGCGCCGTACGTTTCAAGTATTATAGCTCTAATATTTTCAATATTTAATATTGTATGTAAGGTATTTTTATTAATCCCCGGGAATATCTTTAGAACGGCAACACTTGTGTTTAATTGCGTATGTATATGTAATTCCTTTTTTGATGTTGGATAATGTATTGCCCCATAGTTGTATTTTATATTTATTCCTGCTTGTGCTAAGTATGGATAATTTGGCGATTCGAATGCATTAAAATGCTCTGCATTATATTTTGTTGTTCTGTTTCCCCTAAAGAGATTGTTTTCAAAATAAATACAAACTTCTGGGGCTAAGGGTTGTCCATTTTGTTCTGCTGCAGCAATCTCCACTGCCGTTATTAGGTTTTCTTTACCATCAGTTCTTAATGTCCCTATTGGTAGTTGAGATCCTGTAAAAATAACTGGTTTATCCAGATTTTCAAGCATAAAACTCAAGGCTGATGCTGAGTATGCCATGGTATCTGTTCCATGTAAAATTACAAAACCATTATAATCAGTATATTTTTCTTTGATTATCTGAACAAGTTTTATCCAAACTTCAGGGTCTAAATTTGATGAATCGATAATGGGATTAAATGAATAGGTTTTGAGATTAAATCCAAAACGCTTAAGTTCAGGAACTTCGTTCATAATCTGATCAAAATCAAAAGGTGTAAGGACACCTGTTTCAGGATTTTTTTTCATCCCAATGGTACCACCTGTATAAATAATTAAAATGGATTTGTTTTTAATTTCTTCCATCATCTACAAGTTAAAAAGCAATTTTGCATTACGTGTTGTCGTTTCAGCAACCTCAAATATAGAACAATTTTTTAGTTGAGCGATTTTTTCGGCAACCTTCACCAAATAAGCGCTTTCGTTTCGTTTACCTCTATACGGAACAGGCGCCAAATATGGTGAATCTGTTTCTAATACAATATGATTTAAATCAATTTGTTCAACTATTTTATCAAGGCCTGAATTTTTAAAAGTAACAATTCCTCCTATTCCGATTTTAAAACCCCACTCTATGATTTGTTTAGCCTGATCCAAAGTACCTGTAAATGCATGAAATACTCCAGACAGATTATCATCCAATTGGTTGTGCATAATAGAAAAAATCTCCTTGAAAGAATCTCTAGCATGAATAACAATAGGAAGTTTATGCTGTTTGGCAAGATTTATTTGATAAATAAATGCCTCCCTTTGTTGAATAATAAACGATTTATCCCAATATAAGTCAATACCGATTTCGCCAATTGCAATAAACTTTTCTTTAGCAATTATATTTTCGAGATTTTGTAGTTCCGATTTATAATTCTCATTAACAGAGGTAGGATGCAATCCAACCATTGGAAAACAATTTTCCGGATATTGCTTACACAACTCAAGTAATGCCGTAATCGATTGATTATCAACGTTTGGCAACAGTAGTTTATCGACATTATTGTGAATAGCATTTTCAATTACCTGGTTTCGATCCGCATCAAATTCAGGTAAAAATAAATGTGTATGTGTATCAATAAACTGCATTGACTTATTTCGAGGCAAACTTATAAAATTATAGCTATATAATAATAAGATGCAATTAAATGATTTTACCCTATAAAATAAAAAAAGAGGAACGATAAAACGCTCCTCTTAAATATTATAAATAAACTACACTATACACAACCTTGTGCAAGCATTGCTTCGGCAACTTTAACAAATCCACCTACATTTGCACCGTGTACATAATTAATATATCCATCTGGTTGTTTTCCCCATTTAACGCAAGTTTCGTGAATATTAATCATAATTTGATGTAAACGTTGATCCACTTCTTCGCGTGACCAAGGTAAACGCATTGAGTTCTGGGTCATCTCTAAACCAGATGTAGCTACACCGCCTGCATTAGCTGCTTTTCCTGGGCCATAAAGTATTTTCTTTTCGATAAAAACTTCAACTGCTTCAGGAGTTGATGGCATATTTGCACCTTCAGAAACACAGAAACAACCATTAGCAACAAGTGCTTTAGCATCAGCTATTTCAATTTCATTTTGAGTTGCACAAGGTAGAGCAACATCGCACTTAATACCCCAAGGACGTTTGTTATCATAATATTCAACACCAAATTTCTCTGCATACTCTTTAATACGTCCACGTTTAACGTTTTTAAGCTCCATTATATAAGCTAGTTTTTCTTTTGTTATTCCACTTGGGTCATGAATAAACCCAGAAGAATCTGACATTGTCACAACCTTACCACCTAATTCGGTTACTTTCTCAGCAGCATACTGAGAAACATTACCCGAACCAGAAATAACTACAGTTTTACCTTTAAAACTCTCACCGCGGGTTTTAAGCATTTCCTGTGCAAAATATACATCTCCATAACCGGTAGCTTCTGGACGGATTAAACTACCACCAAATTGTATCCCTTTTCCTGTGAGAACACCAGTAAATTCATTTTTAAGTCTTTTATATTGTCCAAACATATAACCTATTTCGCGTCCACCAACACCAATATCACCAGCAGGAACATCTGTATTATGACCAATATGACGGAATAACTCTGTCATTAAGCTTTGGCAGAATCTCATTACTTCGTTATCTGATTTTCCTTTTGGATCAAAATCAGAGCCACCTTTACCACCACCCATAGGCAATGTAGTCAAGCTATTTTTTAATACTTGTTCAAACGCAAGAAATTTTAAAATACCTAAATTAACCGTAGGGTGAAAACGCATACCACCTTTATAAGGTCCTATTGCGCTGTTCATTTCGATACGATATCCTTTATTAATTTGAATTTCCCCTTTGTCATCGAGCCATGGTATTCTGAACAAAATAGTTCGTTCAGGTTCAGCCATTCTTTCTGCCTGATGAAATTCTTTTTCATTTGGATTTTTGGCAACGATTTTAGCCATAAATTGTTCTACTCTTGGATCCATAATAAGTTTAGTTTTTAGTTTGTAATTTGTGGTTTATATACAAACAAACTTATAAAAAATAATTTCAGAACAATTTGGTATCTCATTGTTTTTTTTGACAACTCTTCAAAAAAAGCTGATAAAAATCATGTGTTTAGTATAGGTAGTGTTGTTCAAAAGGTTATGTTATTAAACACTTACTGACTTTTGTCATAAATAAACCGGGGAAATTAACTTGTACTTCTTTCCAGGCATCGCTTTTACAATACCTGCAAACTCCAAACTCAGCAATAATGGGGAAACCCTGCTTGTTGGCATTGATGCTTCTAGACAGATAATATCAATAGTTAATTCGTTTTCTTGTTGTAAAATTGAAGCAATAATTTTTTCCTCATCTGAAAGCTCAAGAAATAAATCGCGTTGAACAGCTTCTGCCTTTGAGTTTCGCACCTCCCAACCAAGCAAATATTCTAGATCTTCAACCTTTTCGAGTAGTGCAGCCTTATTTGTTTTTATAAGTTGGTTGCAGCCTTTAGAGTATTCATCAGAAATTCTACCAGGAACAGCAAAGACATCACGGTTATATGAATTAGCAAGATCGGCTGTAATGAGCGATCCACCTCCTTCGCCAGACTCTACAACAATTGTTGCATCAGATAACCCGGCAATTATCCTGTTTCTTTTTATAAAATTATTTTTATCTCGATAAGTTCTGCTAGTAAAATCTGTAATTAGTAATCCATTTTCAATTATTTTTTTTGCCAAGGGTTTGTGAGATGCCGGATAAATTATATCAAGTCCATGGCCAAGCACGGCAAATGTTTTAAGTTTATTATGAAGTGCTGCTTCGTGTGCAGCTGCATCAATGCCATAGGCCAAACCACTCACAATAACCGGATCGTGTCCTCTTTCGGCGAGGTCCTTAATTAGTTTATTGCAGAATGCAATTCCCTCTGATGTAGCTTTACGAGTACCAACAATGCTAATCATTTTAGGCCAGTTCATATCTGTATTTCCTAATGCATATAAAAGCAAAGGTGCATCATCACAGTGACGAAGTCTTTCAGGATAATCTTTATCGAGATAGAAAAAAACTCGTATATTTTTCTTTTTGATAAAATCTATTTCCTCTTCAGCCTGATTCAACACATTAGAGCTAACAATGCTATCTGCCAATATATTACCTATTCCAGGAATCTTCAGAAGATTTTTCTTTGATTCAGAAAATATTCCATCGATGCTCCCCACATAGGCGATTAGTTTTTTGGATGTAATATGTCCAATTTTAGGAATAAGGCTTAGAGCTATTCTGTATTTTAGTTCGTTATCCATATACTTTTATTGTATGATGAAAATATGTAAAATTTTGGAATAAAAAAAAGGGTAATCTGAAGATTACCCCTTTTTACCATAAATTACAAACTAAAAACTAATATGATATAAAATTAAATAACACCTTGATCAACCATAGCGTTAGCAACTTTCAAGAAACCAGCTACGTTTGCTCCTTTAACATAGTTTACATAACCATCTTTTTCTTTTCCGTATTTAATACAAGCTTCGTGAATACTTGTCATGATTTGGTGCAGACGTTGGTCAACTTCTTCACTTCCCCAATTTAATTTCATTGAGTTTTGTGACATTTCTAGACCTGAAGTAGCAACTCCACCTGCATTAACAGCTTTACCTGGACCAAAAGGAATTTTCTTAGAATGGAATACTTCAACAGCTTCTGGAGTACAACCCATGTTAGAAATTTCAGCAGCGAGGATACAACCATTAGCAACTAATTTTTTAGCATCATCTCCGTCTAATTCGTTTTGAGTTGCACAAGGAAGAGCGATATCGCATTTAACTTCCCAAGGACGTTTTCCAGCAAAGAATTTTGAACCTTTAAATTTGTCAGCATAAGGAGCAACAACATCATTGTTTGATGCTCTTAAATCTAACATATAGTCAATTTTTTCACCAGAAATACCAGCTGCATCATAAATATAACCATCAGGGCCAGAAATGGTAACAACTTTTGCTCCCAGTTCAGTAGCTTTTAAAGCAGCACCCCAAGCAACGTTACCGAAACCAGAAAGTGCAACTACTTTTCCTTTTAAGTTTGATTTTTGTATTTTTAACATTTCTTCAACAAAATAAATACCGCCAAAACCGGTTGCTTCAGGGCGAATTAAACTACCACCCCAATTTAAGCCTTTACCAGTTAATACACCGGTATTTTCCTTTGCTAGTTTTTTATACATACCATATAAAAAGCCTATTTCGCGACCACCAACACCGATATCACCAGCAGGAACGTCAGTTTCTGGACCGATAAGTTCCCAAAGTTCGGTCATAAATGCCTGGCAAAAACGCATTACTTCATGATCTGATTTTCCTTTTGGATTAAAATCAGAACCACCTTTAGCACCACCCATAGGAAGTGTAGTAAGTGAGTTTTTGAAAATCTGTTCAAAACCAAGGAATTTTAAAATACTTAAGTTTACACTTGGGTGAAAGCGCAAACCACCTTTATAAGGACCAATTGCATTATTAAATTGAACACGGTAACCAAGGTTTACCTGAACTTTACCGTTATCGTCTACCCAAGGGATTTTAAAAGTTAAAATTCTGTCAGGTTCAACGATTCTCTCGATAATACCTGCACTTTCGAACTGAGGATTTTGATTGTAAACTTCCTCAATTGATTCTAATACTTCTCTAACAGCCTGAAGATATTCAAGTTCTCCTGGATGTTTTTTCTCTAACTGGATGATTAATTTATCTACGTTCATGTTTATTATATTTAGTTGTTGAACAATTAATTCGTATTAACTTTGTTTAAATTTTTGACAAAAGTATATTTTAATATTCAAATTAAACAAGAAAAAAGTCAGTATAAAACATGATTAATAACACATTTTGATTTAATAGTTGGATATCTGCAAAAATAAATTTTAAAAAATCTAAAAGTCCGATTATATTATTTGTTTTAACGAATTAATCAGGAAGTATATTTGATTATTCGTCAAAGCTGAGATATTTAATGGAGGATATTTTGCCACTCCATTTTGCGTTTTTACCGAAAAAACAATCTCCTTTTTTAACCCAAAAAACAATTTTTCAATTTTATAGCTTACTAATTTGTTTTTTGCAATTTCAATTGCTTTTCGCTTTTTATTTAATGGTCGTGTTGAGATATAATGGAAGACAAACTTATTCCCTTCATCTGAAAAAGATACAAAGTTGTAATCAATAATATAGTTATACATTAAAAAGGAGAGGTAAATTATTGAAATTGAAATTACAATAGTTGATTTATTAATATCTACAATTAAAAAATTTAAAATAGTTGTAAAAATAAGAGCAATCATTATGGTAGCATATACCAATAAGGCTACAAATTGAATTATATTATGCTGAACTATTCTTGAGCTGTTATTAAATGTCATACAAATTTATTTGTTTATAAATCAACCTATTGGCAAATATACGGAACTAATTTATTAAAGCATAATCAAAAAATTAATATTTAAACATATTTGTTATCTTGGCATGTTTCAATAAATTTACACGAATATCGAATAACTATTTTATGCAAATCGACAATCCTTTTTCAACTGTTTATATTTCATCTGAAATTGATCTTTATCTAACAAAAACCCTGAAAGAAATTAAGCCCAGTAAAATCTTTATTTTGGTTGATGAAAATTCGAGAAAGCATTGTTTGCCAATAATAAATATAAAGGGTTTGTTAAATGAAGCCGAGATTATTGAAATAAAAAGTGGTGAAAAATATAAATCGATAAAATCAGTTGAAAAAGTTTGGGAAATTCTTAGTACTAAAGGCGCTGACAGGCACTCTTTGCTGATTAACCTTGGCGGAGGAATCATTGTTGACTTGGGCGGATTTATAGCGTCAACATTTAAAAGAGGATTTCCGTTTATTAATATTCCAACAACATTGTTGTCGCAAGTTGATGCTTCGGTTGGAGGAAAAACGGGATTTAATTTTTTACAGTTGAAAAATGAGATTGGTGTTTTTAGTCATCCCCAAGCCGTAATTATTGATAGCGTTTTCCTAAAAACCCTTGATAAAAAGAACATCTATTCTGGATGGGCAGAAATGATAAAACATGCCTTACTATTTAGTAAAGCCGATTGGGAAAATATAAAAACGCACAAAATAGAAAATATTGATTATAAATCACTTAATCAACTCATTGCAAGATCTATTCAGATAAAAAACCATTTTGTTGAACAAGATCCATCTGAAAATGGGATTCGGAAAGCTCTTAATTTTGGACATACATTCGGGCATGCTTTCGAAAGTTTGTTTATGGATACTCCAAACGAAATATTGCATGGCAAGGCTGTGGCTCATGGGATGATATGCGAACTATATTTATCGTCACAAAAGTGTGGTTTTAACGAACAAGAGATGCAGAATATTATGGATTATATAATTAGAATCTATGATAAATTAGCTATTACATCAAATGATTTTGAAAGGATAACACAGTTAATCACACATGATAAGAAAAATGAAAATTCGTTTATCAATTTTACTTTATTGAGTGATTTTGGGAAAGTAAAAATCAATCAGGTATGTTCTATTCGTGAAATTACGGATACTTTGAGATGGTATCAAAAACTTAAATAACATGATATATACCGTAAACATTAAGAATCCAAAGTTAACGGGAGTCATTTCGCTTCCTGCATCAAAAAGTATTTCGAACCGGATGTTGATTATACAAGCTTTATGTCCGGTAGATTTTAAAATCCGAAATATTTCGACAAGCGATGATACAAAGGTTTTGATTAATGCTTTAAAAAATTGTAACACGGAGTTATTTGATATTGGTGCTGCTGGCACCACCATGCGTTTTCTAACGGCTTATTTTTCGACCTTACCAGGAGTAAGAACACTTACTGGTTCTGAAAGAATGAAAAAAAGACCAATTGATGAATTGGTAAATATCTTACAACAATTTGGTGCTGAAATTCAATATACGGAGGATGAAAATTTTCCACCATTAAAGATTGAAGGCAAAAAATTATGTGCAGTACCAGTAACAATTAGAGGCGATATTAGCAGTCAGTTTATTACCGCTTTATTACTTATCGCCCCCTATCTCGATGGACATTTTGGTTTAACTATTGAGCAAAAAATATTATCTAAGGATTATATTATGATGACCATTAAATTAATGGAGATGTATGGGATTAATATTGTTTGGGATAATAAAACTATTCATGTTAATCGCGGACAATATGTACCGCAGGATATTAGTATTGAATCAGACTGGTCGTCGGCATCATATTGGTTCGAGATGATTTCGCTAACGGAAAACTCGACCATTGAATTAATTGGACTACAACCCGAAAGTTTGCAAGGAGATTCTGTTCTTCCAGACCTTTTCAATTCGTTGGGTGTTGAAACAACGTTTACAAATTCAGGAATCATTCTGAAGTCGAAGCCAGCAACATGTCAGTTTTTTGAGTACGATTTTACAAACTGTCCCGATTTGGTTCAAACCATTGCTGTAACATTGGTTGCAAATAGAATTCCATTTAAACTATCCGGACTCGATAATTTATCGATAAAAGAAACCGATCGAATAGAAGCCTTGATTACAGAGTTTAAAAAGTTTGGTGTCACTATAAATAAAGAAAGCAATAGCTGCCTTTTCTGGTCAGGAGATGAAACAATTCAAGCACTAGATGATATTCTCATTGAAACCTACCATGATCATCGGATGGCATTAGCATTTGCACCATTATCATTAAAAACAGGGAAAATTAAAATCGAAAACCCAGCGGTTGTTTCTAAATCATACCCAAATTTCTGGAATGATTTAAAAGAAGCCGGTTTTGATATATACGAAAGTAGGATTAACTAAGCCTCGGCAAAAAACAGTTTAATTTTCTCCAAGCCTTTAATAATTTCATCTCTCTCACGGGCAATATTTATTCTAACAAATCCTTTTGCCTTATCAGAGAAATGTTCTCCTGGAATTACAGCTACTTGCTGTTCATCGTATAAGTCGATGGCAAATTTAAATCCATCATAAACTTCATCAGGCAGTTCTGCCCAGATAAAATATCCTCCTTTAATTTTAGGGATTGTGAATCCAAGTTTTGTCAATTCGGTTGAAACCAGCAAGTAATTTTCGGTTAGCCGCTCGCGAACCGATTGTATATATTTTTCGCCAAACTGGTATTTTTTGCAGTATTGCATTATCGCTTCCTGCAGAACCGATGGAGCACACAAACCAATATAGTCGTGTATTGATTTTAATTTCTGCATATGTTCCTGATGAGCGGCCAAATATCCTACTCTCCAACCTGTAATTGAAAAAGTTTTTGAAAAGCTATTTACATAAAATAAATATTGATTAAACTTTTCGATTGGCAAATAAGGTCTTGTATCGAAGTAAAGCTCTCTGTAAACTGCGTCCAGTATCAAATATATTTCCATTTCGTTGCAAAGATCGACTAGTTGAAGCATATCTTTTTTACTCCATATCTTTCCAAATGGATTACCTGGAGAAGCAAGAAAAATAATATGAACATTTTGAGTATCGCATACTTCTTTAAGCCATTTAAAATCAATAGATCCATTTTTTTCGAATGAAAACGTAACAAATTTCTTATTAAAAATCCCTGGCAAGTACTTGTAACTTTCGTAAACAGGATCAAAAGCCAATGCAGAAAAAGAACCGTTTATTTCATTATTTAGATAAGTGAATATTAAAGATAAAGCTTCGGTTGCACCTTGCACAATTAAGAAATCATCTTTTGTAAATGAATATAATTTATGGTATTTTTTTACCAGCAACTCGAGGAGTTCATCATTTCCATTACCAGGTGCATATTGATGAATTTTATTGCCAGCTATTGAACTCAGAATATCTGTTAATTCTTTTGGCGGATCGAACCCAGGAATTCCTTGTGCAAAGTTAATTCCACCTGTAGATTTAACTTTATTACTCATAAAGCTAATATACGACCCTGTTGGTTTTTGATATTTATTTTGCATCTTTTTTCTTTTTACATTCGTCCTCGATAATTTGACGAGAAAGACCAAATTTCTCTTTTTCGATATTACCAGTAGGTTCTGTATGAACCATAACATCGTAAATATTTTCTAATCTATCTTTTATATTGTTTTCAACTTTTTTTGCAATCAAATGACCTTCGAAAATTGTTTTTAGGCCATCTACCTCAACATCGAGTGCAATGGTGTACATATTAGAATGCCTTCGAATTCTTACCTTATGAGGATTTGATGCTCCTTCAACCTCTTCAACAGCATCAAAAATTTTGTAATACATCGATTCATCGTCAATGCCATCCATTAACTCGCGACTGGTTTCCATAAATATTCCGAATGCAACTTTCATAATCCATAAACTCACCAATAATGCAGTCACCAAATCGAGGATAGGCATTTTAAGAACTTGTGTAAAGAATAATCCTATTAAAACAGATGACGAAATGAGTATATCGTTGCGCATATTTTTAGCATTGGCAATAAGCATATTACTCTGAATCTTTCTACCAATACTAAATTGATAAATAGCCATTGCAGCTTTTGATAAAATTGAGAATACAGTTACATAAATTGCCAACATGGATGGAATTTCATGTGACTCGTTTTTTACTAATCTGATAAGTGTTGTAAAAAATAATTGTGCTCCAGCAAAGAAAATGACAAAACTTAATACTTTTGTTGCTACAGCCTCAGCTCTACTATAGCCATAGGGGAAGCGGTAATTTGGCGGTTTATTCATTATTTTAGCCGCAATGAGAGTAATAAAATAGGTGACAATATCAGTGGCAGTATCAATTCCATCACCTATAACAGCTAAACTACCAGAAATAAATCCAATTACAATTTTAGCTACTGCCAGAATGGTGTTTCCAACTATACCTACCCATGAAGCGGTTCGAATTTTACTATTCCTTAGTTCCATTTTATTGGATTTATCAAATGTAAAGTTAAAAAAAGTTCATTGTCAAACAAAAAAAGCCATCTGTTTACGATGGCTTATATAACTTAATTTATATTTTAATCAAGTTTAAGAACCGCTAAAAATGCTTGTTGTGGAACTTCTACATTACCCACCTGACGCATACGCTTTTTACCCTTTTTCTGCTTTTCAAGTAACTTACGTTTACGCGTAATATCTCCACCATAACATTTTGCAGTAACATCTTTTCGAACAGCTTTGATGGTTTCGCGAGATATAATCTTAGCACCAATGGCAGCTTGAATAGCAATATCGAACTGCTGACGAGGAATAAGTTCTTTAAGTTTCTCGCACATTCTACGACCAAAATCATAGGCATTATCACGATGAATTAATGTTGATAACGCATCAACCATTTCTCCATTTAATAAGATATCGAGACGAACCAGGTTTGCCTGTTTAAATCCTGTAATATGATAATCAAATGATGCGTATCCTTTAGAAATGCTTTTTAGCTTATCGTAAAAGTCGAAAACAATTTCGGCCAGGGGCATTTCAAATGTAATTTCAACACGATTATTTGGTAAATAAAGTTGATTTTTCATTACTCCCCTCTTATCGATACAGAGCTTCATGATTGGTCCGAGAAAATCTGTTTTTGAAATTACCTGAGCGTGAATATAAGGTTCTTCGATATGATCAATATAGTTTAGATCGGGTAATCCTGATGGATTATGAACTTCAACAATTCCCTGCTTTGTAGTATGAACTTTGTATGAAACGTTTGGTACCGTTGTAATAACATCCATATCGAACTCTCGGTCGAGGCGTTCCTGAATAATTTCCATATGTAACAGCCCTAAGAAACCACAACGAAAGCCAAATCCTAATGCTGCAGATGATTCGGGTTCGAATGTAAGCGAAGCATCATTAAGTTGAAGCTTCTCCATGGATGCACGTAAATCTTCATAATCATCGGCATCGATAGGATAAATACCCGCAAAAACCATAGGTTTTACTAGTTCGAAACCTTCGATTGCTTTTTCACAAGGTCGATCATAATGGGTTATTGTATCACCGACTTTTACTTCGCGTGAGGTTTTTATGCCTGAAATAATATAACCCACATCACCAGCAATTAATTCTTGCTTGGGAAATTGTTTTAATTTTAAATAGCCTATCTCATCTGCATCATAATCCTTTCCTGTAGCTACAAATTTAACATGATCACCTTTTCGAAGTGTTCCATTTTTAATTTTAAAAAAGGCTTCAATACCTCTATATGAATTAAATACAGAATCGAAAATCAATGCTTGCAATGGAGCTTTAGGATCACCTTTTGGAGAAGGAACATCCGAAATTATTCGTTCAAGAATTTCATTAACACCCATTCCTGTTTTTCCGCTGGCTTCGATAATCGTCTCGCGTTTGCAACCAATTAGTTCAACAATTTGATCTTTAACCTCTTCGGGCATAGCAGCATCCATATCCATTTTATTAAGGATGGGAATTATTTCGAGATCATGTTCGATGGCATGAAAAACATTGGAAATGGTTTGTGCCTGAACACCTTGGGTAGCATCAACAATAAGCAATGCTCCCTCACATGCTGCAATTGAACGCGATACTTCGTATGAGAAATCGACATGTCCAGGAGTATCAATAAGATTTAGTGTATACTCCTTTCCATTAAGCTTATAATCCATCTGTACAGCGTGACTTTTAATAGTTATTCCACGCTCACGCTCCAGGTCCATATCATCAAGCATCTGATCCTGATAATCGCGGTCAGAAACAGAACCAGTAGCTTGAAGCAATCTGTCAGCTAATGTGCTTTTGCCATGATCGATATGCGCAATAATGCAAAAATTTCTAATATGATTCATATACTAACAGTCAATTATCAATTCAACCCAAACTCAATTTTTTGATTTTGGTTGTGCAAAGATATTGAATAATAGCTAATAATTGCAAAACTGGTAGTAAACAAATAGCAAACTCTGATATAAAAACTCTTTCGTGTTTCTTGTTGCTGGTTGCTTGTTATGCTTTGCTTATTAATTGATATACTAACCTGATCATTATTTACCTCAAATTATCTTCAATTTTTAGATTCCATGCATGGCAAAAGTTTTTTCCTCCTGTTTTTGTTTTTTTAATTGCGCACCAAAGGTCTGATTTACATCAAACTGAATTTGCGGTTGGTGCGCTTTTCTTCTTAAATCATCGTTTCTACAAATATTTCGTTCCTACGGAACTCTTAAAACAACCAGACATAAATGTCTACGTAACTATAATCGCGTAGCGATGAAATATTGGTAGAAACAAATTTACAATCAAAAAAGCGTGTCAGTAAAAATGCTGATTAGCACTAAATAATAATCAGGACACGCCATAGTAAGAATGCTTTTAATTTTATAAGATTAATTAGAAAATGACAGAAGCAATTTTTTTGACATTATCAGATTGATCTAAGGTATAATAATGTATTCCCGGAGCGCCATATTTGATAAGTTGTTTTGATTGCTCAATAGCCCATTCAACACCCACTGCTCTGACTTCTTTATTTGATTTACATTTTTTGATTTCACGAACCAGATCGTTAGGTAAATCAATGTGAAATGTTTGCGGTAATAATGAAATATCATTTAATGTTGATACTGGTTTGATTCCAGGTATAATGGGCACATCTATTCCTATTTTTCGGCATTTATCAACGAAACTATAAAATGTCTGATTATCATAAAAAAGCTGCGTTACAATATAATCGGCGCCTTTGTCCACTTTTAGTTTAAGATATTCGAGGTCGGTTTCCATATTCGGAGCTTCAACATGTTTTTCGGGATAGGCTGCAATACCAACCGAAAAATCTGTTGGCATAGCATCAACTAAATCTTCGTTTAAATAGATTCCCTTGTTTAAGTTCATTATTTGTTCTATAAGTTCGCTCGAATGGCTATGGCCTCCGGGCTCTGCAATAAATTGTCTGGCACCTTTTGGTGGATCGCCACGAAGTGCCAGCAAATTATCAATTCCTAAGAATTGAAAATCGATAAGTGCATCTTCGGTCTCTTCTTTTGTAAAACCGCCGCAAATCATGTGAGGAACAACTGTTATTTTGTACTTATTTTGAATTGCAGCAGCAATAGCAACTGTTCCGGGGCGTTTACGGATAACGCGTTTTTCCATTAATCCATCAGGTCGGGTTTTGTAAATTACCTCCTGCTGATGATAGGTAATGTTGATATATGCCGGATTGAATTCAATCAACGGATCAATGGTGTTATAAATCTCCTGAATAGTATGTCCTTTTAACGGAGGCAACAATTCAAAAGTGAACAATGGTTTTTTTGAGTTTTTTATTTTGTCGATTACTTTCATAATTTTTTTGTTTTACTGCACTATTTTGCCCCATCCCTGCCTAAAGGGGAAGTGTGAACAATTTGATTTTTTTATTCTTTATACATGCTTCGACAGGCTCAGCATGACAACCTTCATAATATCGAATATTTATTTCAAGTTATTTACATTCAATGTCACACTGAGCGAGTCGAAGTGGACATTGAACTAATTATTTATAATTCAAATTTTGATTTAGCCGTTTTTCGGCTTCTTCAATACTAATATTTGACCGTTGTGCATACTCCTCAAGCTGGTCTTTTGAAATACTTTGAACATTAAAATATTTCGATTCGGGATGAGCAATAAAAAAGCCACATACAGATGCCTGCGGATACATCATGTTGTTTTCTGTTAATGTTATTCCTGCTTGCTTTTCGGCGTCCAAAATCCTGAACAAATCTCTTTTTAATGTATGATCTGGCAATGATGGATAACCAATTGCTGGTCTAATTCCCTGATAACGTTCATGCAACAGATCATCCTGGGTTGATTTTTCGAAGGTTGCGTATGCCCAATACTCCTTGCGTACTTTCTCATGTATTAACTCGGTAAATGCTTCTGCTAATCTGTCTGCCAGAATTTTTAGCATGATGGCATCATAATCGTTACCCTCGTTTTTAAACTGCTCAACCCATTTTTCGGCTTCGAGTCCGGCAGTAACAGCAAACATTCCAATGTAATCCTTTTT
>JAIFLC010000114.1 GCA_020049295.1 Bacteroidota bacterium | reverse complement strand
CACGGTATGTTTTTGCAAGTACCGATGCTGCAGCTATAGAAAAATATTTCGAATCGCCCTTTACAATGCATTGGTGAGGTATGTTTTTGTATTTTATAAAACGGTTTCCATCAATAATAATAAATTCGGGAGTAGTATTTAGTTTGTCGAGTGCAAGATGCATTGCTTTTATAGATGCTTTAAGAATATTTATTTCGTCAATAGCATGATTATCTACAATTCCAACTGCATATGAAAGTGCTGTTTTTTCAATTTCTTCGCGTAGTTTGTACCGTTGTTTTTCGGTAAGTTTTTTCGAATCATTTAATAGTGGATGAGTATAATCGGGAGGTAATATAACCGCGGCAGCAACAACTGGTCCTGCAAGACAGCCTCGCCCGGCTTCGTCGCATCCAGCTTCAATAGAGTTTTCTTTGTAGAAAGAAAAGAGCATAAAGATTTTGTTTATTATAATGGACTAAAGTCCAGAAATTTTACTTTTTCTCACACCCCAGCCTTAAGGCTGGGGTTAGCGATTGGTTCTTTAATTTATTGGACTAAAGTCCAAAAATGTTCCGTCTTTTATAACCCCAGCCTTAAGGCTGGGGTTATGGATCATAAACGAATTAATGGGCTTTAGCCCCTAATTTCTCAAAATTATAGTCAAGAATAAAATCTTCATATTCTTTATCCCAAGTTTTTTTCTTGTGGTGTTCTTCTTGATTTCTAATATATTCACGAATAGCTTGTATTGACGATTCGCTTACCGAAACAGCAAAATATTCATCTCCCCATTCAAACGTGTTTTTAATCAGATTATTTTTATTTATCCAAAAGGAAGATTCTACCTTTATTAATTGAATGATTTTGGATATGTTTTCATTTGGACCTAATGAAATCAAGCAATGCAAATGTTCTTTATCTCCATTAATTGAATCAATAAAGATTCCTTTTGCTTTTGCATTTTCAACAATATGATTTATTATGATGCTCTTATTATTATTGCTGAGAAAAGCAGCTCTATTTTTGGTTGACCAAACACAATGTACCCATATTCTGATAAAAGACATATTATAAAATGTTAATTGTTGCTCTTATATCAGTCCTTTAGGACTGAATAACTCTTATTTTTTAATTACTTTTTCAATACTTTCCCAAAATTTTTCAGCGGTTTTTTCCCAGCTAAATTTCTGGCACTGAATAGAACCTTTTGTTATTAATTCATTTCTCAGATTGTCATCGGCATATATTCTGATCATAGCATCTGAAATTGAATCAATGGAAAACGGATCAACAAATAAGGCAGCTACACCAGCAACTTCGGGCATTGATGTTTTATTTGATGTTATAACTGGTGTTCCACATTTCATTGCTTCAATAATAGGTATTCCAAATCCCTCGAAATAGGGAACAAACGTTAGTGCAAGCGCCGATCCGTATAAGTATTTCAATTCTTCGGGACTCATTCTTCCCGTAAAAATTACATCATCTTTAAAAAGCATTTGTGAATAAACCTGTTTCATTTTTCTTGTTTTAAACATTTTTTCGCCAACAATTAGCAACTTAGCCAATGAAAATGTTTGAGTTTTAAAACGATCGAATGCTAGCAGCAGATTTGCAACATTCTTGCGAGGACTTAAGGCTCCAACAAATATGAAATAATCATTTCCCGAAGTATATTTTTGTTTGGTTGACTGTTTTTCTGCTTCAGAAATTGGTTTGAAAATTTCGTTTGTACCATTATAGACGACATCTACTAAATTTGGCAAAATAGAAAACTGATCAACAATATCGGTTTTTGAGTATTCTGAAACCGTAACTATACGATCCGCTTTTTTTGCAAACCTGGGTGCAAAATAGTGGTAATAGTGTCGCACCAAAAAAGGAAAATCCTTTGGATAATGCATGTAATTAATGTCGTGAAACACTGCAATGGATTTGGTTTTTGTCGTGAGGGATAAAAATCCATCGGGTGAAATAAACAAATCAGCATTTATTTGCTTTAGTATTTTCGGAATAGATTTTTCAAACCACCAGTAAAACAGAAAAGGGTGGCGGGCTTTCGGTCCAATAACTATTGAATGAACATTGGATGAAAAGATAAAATCAGTATGAAAAGGACGGTCGAAAATAAAATAAAATTCATGCTCAGGATGGTTCTGAGTAATTCTTTGCAAGGTTTCGAAAGTAAACCAACCGATTCCTTCGAGTTTATCTTTTAATAACAATCGCGTATTTACTGCAATTTTCAAGGTGTTTGTATTTATTTTTAATCCGATTAAAGTCGAATCATTCTGCTGTTTATTCTATCTTTGTAACAAAGATGCTAAAAAATGCTGAAGAATTTCATAAAATACATACTACAAAAACTTCTGGGCTTAAAAACATATTTATTTATTTTTTCACTTTTTATGATCCGAAAGCTTCGCTGGGATAAACGCGAAGGAGCATTTCTGGCTTTTATAAAACTCATTAACAATTCAGGAAACGTAATTGATATAGGGGCCAACATTGGTGTTATGACATATCATTTTGCAAATAAATTACCCAATACCACAATTCATTCATTTGAGCCTGATCCTATTAATTTTACTATACTTTCACGGATTAAGCAAAAGTTTGGTTTAAACAATGTACTTCTATATAACCAGGCCTTAGGCAATCAAAATGGTGAAATATCAATGATTATGCCTCGTTTCGGAGGTGCTTTTCTTCACGGATTAAGTCATGTTGTTAAGGGTGTGAATGCAGAAAAAGGTATTACAAATAATGTAGAGATAAAACGACTTGATGATATAGAGTGCAGAAAAAGTAATTGGTAAAAACAGGCCACTTATTTATTGCGAGCTTTGGCCCGGAGAAAACAGACAAAAAAGCTTTGAGTTTATGCTAAAAAATAAGTATTCAGCCTATGTTTGGTATAGAAATGAGTTAGTTTTGTTTGATAAGCGAAGTCATCATCAGAATTTTTTCTTTATACCAACAGAGAAAATAAAAGAACTTAAATTAATATAGCAGCGTTTTGAGACGGAAATTTCTTACTAATCTGGCGCTTTTAATTTTTCTTAATTTACTGATAAAACCATTCTGGATTTTCGGCATTGATCGTACTGTGCAGAATATTGTAGGGGCAGAAGAGTACGGACTTTACTTTTCATTATTCAATTTTTCTCTCCTTTTAAATATCATTCTTGATTTTGGAATTACCAACTATAACAATCGCAATATTGCTCAAAATCATCAATTACTAAGCAAGTCATTATCGGGTATTGTTGTTTTGCGGTTTATGATGGCGGTTGTCTATTTTGTTTTTACATTAACGGCTGCCTTGCTTATTGGATATGAATTGAGGCAGATTTACATTCTTGTTTTTCTGGTTTTTAACCAATTTATTGCCTCTTTTATTCTTTATCTGCGATCCAACTTAAGTGGATTACATTTATTCAAGACCGACAGCATAATTTCAGTTCTCGACCGCACGTTGATGATAATAATCTGCAGCGTTCTTTTATGGGGTGGATTAGTAAAATCTGACTTTAAAATAGAGTGGTTTATTTATGCTCAAACAGCAGCATACTTAATCGCTCTGATAATTACATTGATTGTTGTTTATGGCAAAGCCGAATTCTTAAAACTGAATTTCGATCGGGCTTATTTTATTGCCATTCTTAAAAAGAGCTATCCTTTTGCTCTACTTACATTGTTAATGGCATTTTATTTTAGGATTGATTCTGTAATGCTTGAACGCATGTTACCCAACGGAAAGGAACAAGCTGGTATTTATGCCCAGGCATATCGTATTCTCGATGCAGCAGCTATGTTTGCATTTCTTTTTGCAGGACTTTTATTGCCTATGTTCTCACGTATGATTAAGCAAAAGGAATCGATTGATCAGCTTACCTTTTTTTCGCTATTTCTTTTAATTGTTCCAGTACTTGGAATAACATCGGCATCGTTTTTTTACCGTGAAGAGATTATGGATTTGTTGTATCATCAGCATGTTGCAAGTTCATCAATTATTTTTGGTGTGTTGATTTTAAGTTATGCAGGTATTGCTACAACCTATATTTTTGGAACATTATTAACAGCAAATGGCAGCTTAAAACAGCTTAATTTAATGGCCGGCGCCGGAGTGATTCTAAATATAAGCCTAAACCTGATTTTAATTCCGAAATATTATGCGCTAGGTGCGGCAATTGCAAGTCTTGCAACACAAACATTTACAGCCATTATTCAGATATTTCTTTCCTTTGCTATTTTTAAATTTAAATTTAGTAGTAAGCGTATTTATCAGATTTTATTATTTATAGCTGTACTACTTCTTATTTCTTTCTTTTCTGTTCAGCTCGAGTATTATTGGGGAGCAAAATTTATTGCTATTATTCTGCTGTCTGTTTTGTTGGCTTTTATTTTCCGCATTTTTAAAATTAAAGTCCTGTTTGAGATTCTTCGCTCAGGAGAGTAGAAATTTATTTGTTCGAGGGGGTTTAATTATGCTTTAAAACAATAAAAGAGAGACGGTTAAATTCTTTCAGAATGAATGAATAAATAATTCTTTTTATAGCTTTGCATCGGTATAAACTTTAACAATTCATGCAATCAATACGCGAAATATATAAAATCGGTTATGGCCCATCAAGCAGTCATACCATTGGTCCGGTTAGGGCTGCCAACATTTTTCAGGAACGAAATCCAAACTGTAAAAAGTTTAAGGTTACATTGTATGGAAGTCTTGCCGCTACTGGCGTTGGGCATCATACCGACCTGGCATTAATAAAGGCAGTTCATCCATGCGAAATTGATATTATCTGGCGACCTGAAGAATCGTTGCCAGAGCATCCAAACGGAATGATTTTTCAATCTCTTGACAACAATCAACAAATTATTGATCAGTGGGAAGTATACAGTATTGGTGGAGGCGATTTAAAAGATACCGATGGAATAATTAATAATCGTCAGTTATATCCAATTACCAACATGACAGATATAATGGCCCATTGTACACGTCAGGGAAAAACATTCTGGGAGTATGTTGAGGATTGCGAAGGTCCCGGAATCTGGGATTACCTTGCTACGGTTTGGGATATAATGAAAGATACGATTGCACGAGGATTAGAAAACGAAGGTGTATTACCGGGAGAAATTCATCTACCACGAAAAGCAAGTACGTATTATATGAAAGCCTTGAATTCTAAAGGAGCAACTCAGAATCAGGGATTGCTATTTGCTTTTGCGCTGGCTGTTTCCGAAGAGAATGCAAGTGGTGGTAAAATTGCTATTGCCCCAACCTGCGGTTCATCGGGTGTTTTACCTGCCATTTTATTTTATTTAAAACGCGAAGAACATATTACCGATATAAAAATTTTAAGAGCGTTGGCTACGGCTGGGCTCATTGGTAATATTGTAAAATTCAATGCCTCTATCTCTGGAGCCGAAGTAGGTTGTCAGGGGGAGATTGGTACTGCATGTGCCATGGCTGCCGGCGCTGCTGCACAGGTTATGGGTGGCTCATTACGACAAATTGAATATGCTGCCGAAATGGGTTTCGAACATAATCTCGGATTAACGTGTGATCCCGTATTGGGATATGTTCAGATTCCATGTATCGAGCGAAATGCTATAGCTGTCGGCAAAGCACTCGAATGTGCTGTATATGCTTTGTTTTCAGATGGTGGACACAAGATCTCTTTTGATAATGCCGTAGAAACGATGGAAGAAACAGGCCGCGATATTCAAAGTGCATACCGCGAAACAGGTATCGGCGGACTGGCAAAAAGCTGGAAACCTTTTCAGGAATAAAGCACTGGAAATTATTAGTACCATAATTTACTTCTATTAAATATTTGATTGGATTAAAATCTTATTAACCAATATGTAAAACTTCTGTTATTTTTAGCTTATTCTTTTTATCTTAGTACCAATCGATTTTCATTTAAATAATTCATTCTTCTATCATGAAAAAACTTTTTATACTCTTTGCTTTTCTTCTGATTATACCATGTTTATCCTATGCACAGGATAATTTGAATGTATGGCA
>JAIFLC010000022.1 GCA_020049295.1 Bacteroidota bacterium | reverse complement strand
CCGTGTGCATTTACAAATTCTTTACAGAGGATTAATCCCAATCCTGTTCCCTTTTCTTTCTCGGTTCCTAATATGGATGTTTTTTCACTAATTTTAAATAAATTATTTCGAGTATCTTCATCCATACCAATACCTGAGTCACTCACTGTGATTATAATTTCAGTATTTTGAACGGTGGATGTTATTGATATATTTCCACCTTTATGGGTATATTTTATAGCATTTGATATTAAATTTCTAAGTATTGTACTTAACATGTTTTGATCGGCATAAAGAATCAAATTGCCGTCTATTTTATTTTGAACTGAAATACCTTTTGTTTTAGCTATATTTTCACATAATTTTTCATTTTCAATAACCAAATTTTCGAGTGCCAAATGAGTTGGTTTAAAATCAATTCCTTCGGTCTGTGACATCGACCATTCCAATAAATTCTCCAGAAGCGTATATGCATTTTGTGCTGAGGAATTTATCAAGTTAACATACTTCAAGATTTCTTCCTGATTAAAATTTTCATTAGAATCAACTAATAAATTTGAAAACCCTAAAATGGTATTAAATGGATTTTTTAAATCGTGGGCTATAATGCTAAAAAACTTATCTTTGGTTGCATTCAACTCTTGGAGTTTGTTGTTTTTTGTTTCAATTTCATCTCTTTGAGCCAAAATTTCTTCATTCAATTGCAGTAATTCATTATTTTTCGCTTCTATTTCCTCTTTTTGTTTGGTAAGAATAATGTTTGTTTTGTTTTTTATCCTGTAAGAGCGGTACACATATACAGCAAGTAAAAACATCAAAATAAAACCCCCAATTAAGGAAAATATAATAATTCCTTGCTGCTTTTTTTCTGCTGCCTGAATGGCATCTTTCTTCTGTTGCTCTAATTCAATAGCTTGCTTCTCTTTTTCGTATTTATAGCTGTATTCAAGACCAGTAATTTTCTTTACATTTTCTTCACCAAAAAGACTATCATTTAATGCTTTGTATAGCTTGTGATTGATATATGCATTTTTATAATCGTTGGTAGCGGCATATATTTCTGATAATTGATTACGAATATCTTTTTGAGTATCCAATAGTTTCAACTCATTAGCAATTGCTAAACTCTTCAGGGTATAGCTCAATGCGGCGGAATATTTTTTTTGCTTTAAATATATGGTTCCGATTTTATTTAATGCTTCACAATCCGGACGTTTTTTCCCCAATTCTTCAGCCATTTTCTGAGCTTTCGAATAATTAATCATGGCTTTATCAAAATCAACCTGTTGAAGGTAGAAGTCGCCTATGTAAATAAGTGTGCTTATTGTTAGCAACTTATCATTCCTTTCATCGTTATATTTTAATGCTTTCTGAAAACATTCTAATGCCAACGAATCGTTCGTTTTGAGGTATATGTAACCAATGTTTGCCCAACTATTTGAGATCTTGCTTTTTGCTTTTTGCTCTTCGGCAATTTTGAGCGCCTTTTGAAAATGCTCAAGTGCTTTGGGATAATCCGATAGCGATGTATAAATATTCCCAATATTTATTAAACCTTGGAAATTGAGAGAACTATCATTTTGCTCCTCTTTAATTTTCAAATATTTTTGAAAGTGCTCAAGTGCAATTGGATAATTCCCCTGATAGGCATATATAATTCCCAAACTATTTAAACAATTTGCTACTTCCTGCTTTTCTTCCAACTCTTCAAATAGTTTCAGTGCTTTCTGAAACCCTTCAATAGCCATTTCATAATTGCCTATCATACGATAAATCATCGATAAACGCTGCAACCAATTTGCAGTTTCTAGCTTATCGTTCAGCTCTTCGTACATTTTCACCCCTTTTAGATAACACTCTATTGTTTTAAAATTTTCGCCCTGAGATTTATAACTAATCGCAAGACTATTTAAACAATTGTCAATTCCGGGTATATATTTTATCTCTTCGGCAATAATCAACGCTTTTTGATAATACTCAATAGCCTTTAATTTATCAGATTTAGAGTATGATAATCCAATTAAGTATGTGCTTTCGAATTTCCCTTTCAAAAAAATTAGTTTGTCAGATAATTCAATTGCCTGATTAACATAATTCTGTGCTTTGCCGGCATCATTTTTATAAACTAAAAAGGCAATTTCATTGAGTAAATTTATTTTAACCGTATCTTCTGTTTTATAAGTTTTCAAAATGTTTTCAAGGCTATCAACATTTGCAGTTTGAGCATACGATGTATCAACTATACATAGTGATATAAACAGGAATACGAATTGAAAATATTTATACATAAAATTAATTTCTTTAATAGCACTGATGGTTTTAAAACAGATCTAAATTTAGGTTGTTAGCTTAAATATAAATAGGATGCAAAGTAAAGAAAATTATTGCCTGTAAACAATAGCATTTATATTCATTCCGGCACCTACGGAGGCAAAAACCAGGATATCACCTGAATTAATCTTATGATTACTCAGTTTGCCTTTTAAAATCATATCATAAAGTGTTGGAACGGTTGCAACTGAGCTATTTCCTAATTCGTGAATACTCATCGGCATAACCTCTGGAATTTCTGCTTTTATTTTAAATAGGCGAAAAAATCGTTGCACAATGGCTTCGTCCATTTTTTCGTTTGCCTGATGAAGCAACACTTTTTTTACCTCTTCGATCGGAATGCCTGATTTATCGAGCGCAACTTTCATTGCTTGCGGTACATTATTCAGCGAATACTCATAAATCTTACGTCCATGCATTTTTATGTAACGAATATCCGGATTACTTTCAGGCGCATTTGATTTGCCCAGATACAAATAATATGCTTCTTCCACTGTATCTGTAACTGTTGCTGATGATAAAATGCCGCGTTTTTTATCTTCCATAACACCTTCAACTATAGCTGCTCCTGCCCCATCTGAAAAAATCATCGTATCGCGATCATATTTATCTACAACTCTCGAAAGAGTTTCGGTTCCAATAACCAAACAACGTTTTGCCAAGCCCGAACGAATATAGGCATCGGCCTGAATAACTCCCTGAATCCATCCCGGGCAACCAAAAATAATATCATATGCAACACATTGCGGATTTTTAATTTCAAGCAGATGCTTTACCCTTGCTCCAATACAAGGTAATAGATCGGTTTGAATGGTATCTTTCAACACATCGCCAAAATTATGGGCAACAATTATCTGATCAATTGTTTCGCGATCAATTCCAGCGTTTTTAATTGCCTCTTCAGCAGCAATAGTTGCGATATCAGAATTACGTTGATCTTCGGTAACCCATCGTCTTTCTGAAATACCAGTAATATCTTTAAATTTATTTACGATTTCTTCACCCGGGCTAATTATTGGGGTGTTATCCTTCTCAAAAAAAGTGTTCTTAACAAACTGACTATTTTCAATTTTTTGCAATGGAATATAACTTCCTGTTCCGGTAATAACTGAATTTAAATGCTCCATAGAATTAAATAATGTGTTTAAAATTTTAAGTGCACAATGTATCGCTTTAAAAAAACTCCACAGACCCATAATTTTCAAAAATTATGATACCCAAACCACCAAAATAAATAAAGAATCAAAAGTAAATTTCCCTTTCATTACTGAATTTCATTCAGTTAGGAGATTTACAAAATCACTTCTTTTACTAAGGCAAACTCTTTTTCTCCCTTTGTTTTTTTGCCTAAAAGAGTTATTATTTGAATTATGATTTCGTAATTTTTTTTAAACTTTTTAATACTCAATTAGTCCAAAAGCATTAACCCTAATTTTTAATCTATGAAATCGATCATCGTATTTTTATCAGCTGCACTATTAACTATTTTCAGTTCGAATCTGGCAATTGGACAAAACGACGCCAAACAGAAAGGACTTGATGCCATAGACAAAGAATCTTTAAAAGCTCAGCTTGAGTTTCTTTCATCCGACTGGATGGAAGGTCGTGCAACAGGAGAAAAAGGTGAATTTATGGCCGGTGATTATTTGGCCAGCATGCTTAAATTTATGGGAATTGCCCCTGCGGGTGATAAAGAAATTAATCAATTAACCCGCGAGCAGCGTTGGAGCGGTATAAAACCAGAAGAGATGACTTCTTATTTTCAGAATGTTCCAATGATTAAATATTTGGAAACCAACTCAGAGGTAAGCCTGTCAACAAGTTCATATTCAATAACATTTCAGGAAAATGTAGATTATACTATTTTATCTAATCCAATCTCTACTGATTTTGGTGCGCCCATTGTTTTTGTTGGATATGGTTTTACAGATGAAAAAAATGGGTATGATGATTATAAAGGATTAGATATTAAAAACAAGATTATAATAAGGTTATATGGTTTTCCAGGATATCGTGACAAAGATTCGGAAGGTTTTAAGAAATTCTCATCTAAGACATCAAATGATTACACTGTTGAAAGAATCAAAAACATTAAAGCCAAAGAAAAAGGTGCTTTGGCAATTATAAATCTTATACCCAACGGTAATATTAAATCGTGGGCCACGAATGAAATTGACCTATCAAAGAACGAAAAACCCTTTCCTCCATTATATCAATACCCATTGGAAATAAAAACTGATAGTATTAAAACAGAGCCACTACGAATAAATGCATCCAATGCAATGATGAACCTAATTCTTGATAATTCAGGAATTATTATTGCAGATTTCGAAAAACGAGTTGGAGCTACATTAAAACCAGAGTCGAAAATAATTAAAGATAAAACCCTGAAAGTAAGCTGCAAGAGTAAGAGTGAGTTGATAAATACCCGCAATGTATTGGGTATTATTGAAGGTGAGAACAAAGATGAAATAATTGTAATTGGCGGCCATTACGATCATCTTGGAATTGACAATGGTTTTATCTGGAATGGAGCTGATGATAATGCATCGGGCACTGTTGGCGTTTGGATGCTTGCAAAAGCTTTTGCTGCATCTGGTGTTAAACCAAAGAAAACCATTGTTTTTGCTGCATGGACTGGCGAAGAAAGAGGATTGTTAGGATCTGAATTTTTTGCCCAGAATCCTTATGGTGGTTCAATCGAAAAGATAAAGCTATACGTAAATTATGATATGATCAGCAAAGATTCTCAGAACGATACACTAAAAAATCAGGCGCGGTTAGTTTATACCAAATCATTTGAGAAATTTGAAACCATGTCGGTAAAAAATATCACAGATTACAATCTTAATCTGAAAATGATTTATCGTCCTTCAGAGAATCCTCGTGGAGGAAGTGATCATTCATCATTCTCGACTAAAAATGTTCCAATTATGTATTTCATGGCAGGTTTTCCCAGCGATTACCATACTCCTACCGATGAAACTGATGATATCAACTGGAACAAGATGATTGATATAATTAAGCTAACTTTCCTGAATGTTTGGGAAATTGCAAATGAGTAAGTATTAATTGGTAATTAATTAACTAAAAAGCTGCCCTTTTTTGAGGCAGCTTCTTACTTTATTTCATTTGATTTATGCTTATCCCTGATTTCTTCCATTACCACCTTTTCTTTTCTTACCCTGACCATTTCCTTTATATTGTTTACCTTTTTCTATTGGCGAATTTACAATCTGATCATAATCTTCTTGAGAAATAAATACAGGCGTGTAAACTATTCCAAGTGCTGATAATTGATTATAAAATGACCTTAAGTGGTTACGCGATCCTCTTTCGAGATTCTCAAATACGATAATAATATTGGTGTTTGTTGTTAATTCAATTGCATCACGAAGATCCTTAATGTCCATCTCTTCAATCATAGCACCTGTTTTCAACGCTTCTTCAATTGATATTGAGCCATTAGCAACAAGTTCGTTATACAGAGCATGAACCTCAGCACTGTAAAAAACACCCACTTCGCCAACAATTGTATCAGACGAATTGTAGTATTTCAATAAGTTTATTATTGCATTCATATGGTTATTCTCGGCATTTGAAATGCGCGAAAAAACAATATTCCCCCATTTCTCATAAAGTGCGTAATAAACATCCCTGGCAAGTTTTTCTTCTTCCTTCATTTTCAATAACGATTCCATTTCTCCTTCTTTTAAATCGCCTGTTTCAACAAATACATTTTGCAAACTGGTTGAGTTAATTACAGATGTTCCATCATCAGAAACTTCTAAAACACTTTGAAATTCTGTATTTTCCATGTTTGTACTTAATTGATCTTCCTCACATGAAGTTGTCAATGGTATTGCTAAAGCTAATAAACCACTAATTACAAGATTCTTAAAATTTGCTTTCATAACTTAGTTTTTTAAATGATAATTTATTTTTAATTACTGATTAATTTGAATACTAATTTTGGAACTACCTCCATATATTATTATTCGTAAGCAAACATAATTCATGATTATGAAGTGAAAATGAAGTTTTATATAATTATCTATATATATTATTATTTATATTTTACTATATAATAAATTCTGAATATCACGCGTCTGAAGACGCGCGCGAACCAGGGTTTAGCGGATTTTATTCCTGAATCAAAGATATACTGGGTTAAGCTAATTTTAAAATCCAACATTATTTACAGCAGGGAATTTGTTGTTGCAACAAATGATGAGAATGTTGATACTATGGAACTTTATGTACCTAACCACGATGGCACATATCAAAAACGACTATCTGGTAATGTTTTTAATTATTTTGAAAGAGATTTCCCTTTAGGTATTACACCAGCCTGTAAACTTTTTTTAGAAAATAACCAGAACATAAAAGATACTATATATATTAAGTTAGTACATAATCAAAAAAGTAGATTCGATTCAAAAAATTCGCTAATTATACTTTCACAATCAAATCTATTAAGTATACTGCTTGATTATTTTTTCAATTATGGATTGTTCTTTGGAATAATAATTATTATGATTCTTCATAATGTTGTACTTTATTTTTTTACAAAGAATCTCAGTTATTTATACTTTCTTTTGTACATTTTAATTATTGGATTGTACTTTTTTATACTTTTTGGTTTTGCTATTGAGTATTTGTGGCCTAACAAAGTTTATATCGATAAATACGTAGGAACAGCTACAACCTACGGTTTATTTTTCTTTTACATATTGTTCTCTAAAAATTACTTAAAAACCAAAAGATATTTACCTCGTTGGAATAAAGTTTTAGATATTCAACTTATACTTATTGTTACAATTACCATTTTTGGAGTTACTAATGCTAGATTATTAATACAAATTCCTTCCTTTTTCTATACTATTTTTGCACTAATCTTCTTTTCTTCATTGGTAGTTCCAATACTTCCTTCAATAATATTATGTAGAAAATATAGCCATGCTGCTTTCTTTTTGGTAGCAAATATTTTAGTAATCATATCCTTAATTATAACTTTTATTGTCGATTTAAATTTATTCACAGTGGGAGTGGTAGCACAAATATTTATTTTCTCCTTAGGAATTGGTGAAACCATTAGACAATCTGAGAAAGAAAAAAAGAAAGCACAGGAACGAGTTATTAATCAGCTTAAGGAAAACGAGCAACTGAAAGATAAAGTAAATCGTGAGCTGGAACAAAAAGTAAAAGAACGCACCAAAGAGATTGAGCAACAGAACGAAGAAATTACTGCACAGCGCGATGAAATTGAAGCACAACGTGATGAAATAGAGGCTCAGCGTGATTTTGTTATTCAACAAAAGGAAGGAATAGAAAAAGCAAATGAGGAAATAAATGATAGTATTCAGTATGCGCAATATATCCAACATGCTGTTTTACCACACGAAGATATTAGGAATAAATTACTCCCTGAGCATTTTATTTTTTATAAACCAAAAAATATTGTTAGCGGCGATTTTTATTGGATTACAAAAGTAGAAGAAAGAACGATTATTGCAGCAGCAGATTGCACCGGGCATGGCGTTCCGGGAGCCTTTATGAGCATGTTAGGAATGTCTTTTTTAAACGACATTGTAAACAAAGAATACATTACACACCCGGGTGTTATTTTAAGAAGACTGCGAAAAGAAGTAATACATGCGCTACAACAAAAAGGCGAATATGGAGAGCAGCACGATGGAATGGATATAGCACTCTGCTCAATTGATTTTAAAAACCTGGAACTGCAATTTTCGGGCGCAAATAATCCTTTGTATATCATCAGAAAGAAAGAACTCGATACCATAAAAACCGACCGGGTAATCGAGCATAATGATTACAATTTGTACGAAATTAAAGGAGATAAAATGCCTATTGCCATCCACGATCGGATGGATAAATTCCAGACCTTCGATGTTAAGCTTATTAAAGGCGATTGTTTGTATATGTTTTCAGATGGATTTGCCGATCAGTTTGGTGGCCAGGATGGTAAAAAATATCAGTATCTGCGATTTAAAAACCTATTACTTGCCAATGCACATAAATCGATGAGCGAGCAACTCGATACACTTAAAGAAAATCTTGAAAAATGGCAAGGTTTTTATGAGCAAGTAGATGATATTGTTGTTATAGGTATACAAGTTTAATCCATAGATTTCTTAACCGCTAAAGACACGAAGAAAGCGCAACGTGCTGTAGATTGTTTCCCAGTTGGCGCGTGTCTGAAAACGTAAGCAAACTGAGATCATTTAAAATTAGATTGATTTATAAATCTTTTTTGAAAATGAATCAGCACCAACTGTTACTTTAATTACATAAAATCCTTCGTTCAAGTTGCTAAAATCAATTGTAAAATCGGTTTCATTTTGCAGCAAATCGACTACAACCTCGCCAATTACATTGTAAACTTTAATAAATATTGGATTACCGTAATCATTTAAGTTCAAAATTCTTACTTGATCTTTAACTAGAGTTGGGTATATATTAATCTTTTGTTCTAAATTTTCATTATCGGATGTGGTAACTGTTTTTATGCAACGAACTGAATATTTCATAACTTTATACCAATCGTAGATTGAACATTCAGCACTTTCGAAAGCAATAAATTTTTCTCGTGCTTTTTGTGTATTTATTTGTGTAGATGTCCAGATAACTGCATATTCATCAAAAAGTCTGAATTGATTTGGGCTATACCAAGCATCATATTCTCCTCCTGGAAGTATTGACATTCCGCTACTGTTGGTAGCTCCGGTATTTGGAGATTTCCATCCAGTTGTGGTTTTCATTTTACCACCAGCCACAGCAGAACCACCAAGATAGTTTTCAAGGACCAACCATTCATCTGCCGAAGCCACATGCCACCCATCGGGACATGCTCCCTGTACTTTTGCTACTGTCGAATTTTTCATGGCTGCATACCATGTATATAAGCGGCCATAAGTTGCGGCATACGATTCATTATTATCATAGGTAACCACATCTGGTATAAGGGAGCCATCAGAATAGTGCGTTGAACGCAGGTTTTCCTTTAACCATGTTTGAGTACCAATAGTTACGGTGTTATAAACATTACCATCATAGTCTAATACAGTTGCTTGCGAAAAAACAAAACTAGAAACAAGTGTCAGGAATAAAAGTGTAAAAATCTTTTTCATATTTAATTAGTATTTGTTTTAAACTTATAGTTGTTTTATTAGCTCTATGGCATGGGTATTCTGAGGCAAAAGGTCGACAGATTTTTCAAGATACTTTTTAGCTAATTCTTTATTCCCCTTTTTTAACCAGGCTTCACCTAAACTATCAAAAGCATTCCATGAGTTCGGATACTCTATCGAAATCAATGTAAAAACCTCAATAGCATCGTCAATATTTCCGTTTCCAAGGAGCTGATATCCTAAAACATTCATCTGGTTTTCTTTAAATAGTTTCCAGTATTTATCTGTTGAGCGAACATCATTATAAATCTGCTTTGCCTTGCCCACACCCTCTGTTCGGGCTATCTTAACAAACTGATCGGGTGTTGGAGGAGCGGTTATTCCTTTTCGTTTAAAATACTGAAGATAGCTTATTCCGTTTTCAGATGGTTCACTATTAAGAAAACGTAATGCAGATTGATCATTCTTTATGTATGCGTTAAACATTTCAAGAGTATAGCGGCAAACATTTTTATAACAAGCATCAACTGTATCGGTATAGGCAAAATCATGTCCGTTAGGTAATTTATCTTTGAAATAATGATTTCTTGCAACATAATTGGATGTGAATGCACCATGCGAAACATTATCGAATCTGGCCTGATAAACATCGCCATAAAGGAAGTTTTCAATAAAATACGAATCTCTTTCCTCAATAGAACCAGCTAACTGTAAATAAGCCAATTTGGGATTTTTTAGGTAATGGAATCTGTTCTTTTCAACATCATCGCGAGTATTTTTTATATTTATTGCTCCAAACAAATCAACCATTACATCAACATTGCTATTTCGGTTTGCAACCAATGTATTAATCATACTTCCATAGCAGAATCCCATCAATCCGAGTTTTGTATTATCAACATTTGGGAAATTGTGCATATATGAAATAACAAAAGAGATATCATCCACAGATGTTTCATAGTCGGTCGATTCAAAGGCCATTAATTGCGATTCCTGACCTGTTAAAGCAATAGCAGCAACAATATAACCATAGCTTGCCAAGTACTCGCACAGAATGAAATTTTCGAAACATCTTTCGTTTCCGCCCGGAGCATAAATAATTAAAGGAAATTTACCCTCAATAGCTTTTGAATCCTGAACAGCAAAGCATTCGCGACTCAAAACAGAATCTATTTTATTTGCATCGGCACCATTATTAACAAAAACACGCTTATGATTAGCTATAAATCGTTCTTTCTGGTCATTGGTTACTACCGAAAAATCAACCTCACTTAGTCCTGTTATTAAATAATCTTTGTAACTTAGGTATTTACCATCACTATTTGCAGGATACCAAACCAATAGTTGAATCGGACGGGCATTGTTTCTAACAATGCCATTTTCTATTGTTTTAGGGTAAAAAGTACGGCTATAATCATAAGCTTGAATTATTTTTAGTCCTACTTTATTTGGACCTGTAGCAACATAACTAAAAATAGTATGTTGAGAATTTGCTGTAAGAAACAGTCCTACTAAAAGGACAAATACGAATATTTTTTTCATAATTGCTGATATTATATTTTCCTCAAAAATGATATCAATACATCAAATTTCAAATTGTTTTATACCACACCCCCTTTTTAATTGACATTCTGTTATTTTTAGCAGATATTCGTTCTTTGTCGATTAAAACAGACCGATGGCAGATCAAAAACTCTTATATGAAGAATAGCAATACATATTGATTAAACAATTCAACATTCTTTTTAATTTAGCAGATAATAAACTGATCGTATATGACAATTAATTGGAAAAAAACAAAGAGAATAGCACTACATATTTGTTTCTGGATTTGTTATTTATTTTTCTATTCGTTTTTATATGGATACAGAACAGGGACAATTGGTAGTGCTATGCTGCAAAGCTCCTATACTCTTCCAATAGATATGGCGGCAACCTACTTTGCCATATATTTTCTAATTCCTAAATTCCTATTAAAAAGAAAATATGTTCTCTATTTTCTATTATTAATTACATCTACAGTTATCGCAGCAGCAACAACAAGGTTAATAAATTACTATTATGTTATTCCTCGTTTTAGTCCAGATTATGATATATCAAAATATCCGTTATTTACATTTAGTTTTTTTATTCTAACCTATAATATTTATCCTGTAGTTATTTTGGCTTCGGCGATCAAGCTTTTAAAATCATTGTTTGAAGAACGATATAAAAGAATGGATTTAGAAATACAGAATCAATCAAGTGAACTTGCATTATTGCGAAACCAGATAAATCCGCATTTCTTATTTAATACACTTAATAATATTCACACGTTAATTACAAGAGATTCAGACAAAGCTGCTGATGCTCTTATGCGATTATCCGAGATAATGAGATATATGCTTTACGAAACCACCGTTGAGCTGGTTCCGATAGAAAAAGAAATTGAGTATATCCAAAGCTACATTGAACTTCAAAAGCTACGTTTAACAAATCCCCAAAACATACACTGCAAATTGGATAGCAATATGAGAGGATTCTTAATTGCACCTATGTTGTTTATTCCATTTATTGAAAATACTTTTAAACACTCCGATAAAAACAATAAAATCGAACCCATAATTATTACTCTTGAGTTAAATGAAAAAAAGATTTTCTTTTCATCATCAAATCCAATAAAAAGCAAGCATGAAGAATCGCTAGACAAGGTTGGTGGGATTGGCCTTAAAAATGTAAAACGACGATTGGAATTACTTTATCCGAACAATTACAGTTTGGACATTGCAGAAAAAAATTTCACATTTACTGTTCAGTTAACAATTAATTTGTATGATAATTAAATGCATTGCCATAGACGATGAGCTGCACTTCCTTATCTTAAAGGGAATACTATTGATTTATTATTTCTGGATATTCAAATGGATGGATTAACCGGAATTCAATTACTCGAATCGTTGACTGTTAAACCGAGAGTAATATTAACCACAGCGTTTGATCAATACGCATTAAAAGGATTTGAGCTTAACGTTACTGATTATCTTTTAAAACCAATTTCTTTTAGCCGTTTTTTAAAAGCTGTAGAAAAAGTTTACGATCACATGGCACAGCAATCAAAAACTACAACACAAGCCGCACCAAGCAATACTGAGGCTGCTCAAAAAGACTTTATTTTTGTCAAATCGGGTTCACAGTTTGAAAAAATATCATTCGCAGAGATCCTTTATATTGAAGGAATGAAAGATTATTTAAGAATACATACTCCGGCAAAAAAGGTAATGACTTTAATGAGTTTCTCTGAAATAGAAAAGATGTTACCATCCGAAAATTTTGTTCGAATTCACAAATCCTATATCGTAGCTATAAATAAAATTGAAGTTATTGATAGAGCTTTTGTAAAAATTGGAGGGAACAATTTACCTATTGGAGATGTTTTTCGAAAAACATTCCGTCAAAAACTGGATGAGCAGGGATTAGTATTTTAGTTTCTACCAATTTTATAAAATAAAAAACCGATGATTTCTCATCGGCTTTTGTACCCGGGGCGGGACTTGAACCCGCACAGCCATAATGGCCACAGGATTTTAAGTCCTGCGTGTCTACCAATTCCACCACCTGGGCCTATTCAATAAAAAAAGAGCGAGAAACGAGACTCGAACTCGCGACCCCGACCTTGGCAAGGTCGTGCTCTACCAACTGAGCTATTCTCGCAATTTGCGACTGCAAATATATCTAAAAAATTTGTTTC
>JAIFLC010000064.1 GCA_020049295.1 Bacteroidota bacterium | reverse complement strand
CCGGAGTATTAATAAGGTGATTGTAGTCGCCACTAAAATTACTTTTGTTATTCCAATAAGCAGTATCGATGCTGCTAATTTTACTTGAAACAGATGAACTAAACAACGGATCCGTTTCATCAAAATTATATGCTTTTTGTGCTTTGTTTGCATATAATGCATATGGTACACTTAATAGTTGGTTTATTCCAAGTGAAATACTATTTACCTTAACTTCAATAAAGTACGGGCCTTCTGACCAATCAATAGTTGAAAAACCTATTTGATTTTTGCTTCCAATTTCAATATTTATTAAGCCAAAATTATTTGTGGTTAAACTGTGATTTTCAGTAAAAACAATTGTTCCATTAGCACCTCCCTGTAATAAATCTATATCTAAACTGATTGATTGATTGGACATTATTTCTCCATCAGAATTCCTTATTACAGCTTGATATTTTAAGAAATTAGGGGATTGTGCAAATGTGGAATTAATTACTAAAATAGTTAGTAATGCAATTAAAATTTTTCTCATAATTTTGGGGGAAATTAAGGTAACTAGTTAATAATTTGACAAATGTAGTTTTTTTTACAATCCGACAATCGTAAAAAGAAAAAGTAAATTGTTAAAAATTATGTTTTTAGGATTTGGCAAGGACTTCGAAACATAACATAATAATAAAATATTTTTCATTAAAAATTTTTATCTTTGTTGCGTTAATTTAAATTAAATAAAAATAAGATGTCGTTTTCAAATACAGATATTCTAAATGCCCTTCGAAATATAAAACATCCCGAAACAGGACAAGATATTGTAGCCATGGGAATGGTTGATAATATTTGGTTCGAAGGAAATAAAACAGGATTTACATTAAGCTTCAAAAAAGCAAACGATCCTTTCGTTGAATCACTTCGTAAAGCGTGTGTTCAGGAAATTGAAAAAACATTTGGTGAGCAATTACAAATTCGTGGAAACATTACAATTAAACTTCCTGAGAAAAAAGTTGTGGAGAAAAAGGATACTTCAAAAGCTCTCGAAAATGTTAAAAATATTATAATTGTTGCATCGGGAAAAGGAGGAGTTGGGAAATCAACCATTGCAACAAATCTTTCGGTAGCTCTTGCTAAAACAGGTGCAAAAGTGGGTTTGGTCGATGCTGATATTTTTGGTCCATCCATTCCATTGATGTTCAATTTAGAAGATCAGAGGCCATTGGTTCGCAAAATTGATGGCGAAGATTGGATAACGCCTGTCGAGAATTTTGGTGTAAAGGTACTTTCAATAGGATTTTTTATTAATCAGCAAGATGCATTAGTTTGGCGTGGCCCAATGGCATCAAGCGCTCTAAAACAACTCTTGCAGCAAGGCGAATGGGGTGAGTTGGACTATCTTATTATCGATTCTCCTCCCGGAACAAGTGATATTCATCTTACGTTGGTACAGGAACTGTCGGTTACAGGAGCAATTATTGTGAGTACTCCACAGCAGGTTGCTATTGCAGATGCCTTAAAAGGTATTCGTATGTTTACAGGTAAAAGCATAAACGTTCCGGTATTAGGCCTTATTGAAAATATGTCATGGTTTACTCCCGAAGAATTACCGAATAACAAATATTATTTATTTGGTAAAGATGGTTGCAAAACCTTGGCTCAAAATGAGAACCTCCCATTACTCGGACAAATTCCAATTGTTCAAAGTATCCGCGAAGGAGGAGATACAGGAAATCCTGCAGCACTTAACGAGAATACAATCATTGGGAAAGCATTTAAAGATCTGGCAGCTAGTGTTATTAAGGCTGTTGAAGAAAGAAATCGTAATTTAGCACCAACTGAAAGAGTAGAAATCAAACATAAATAATAGAATAAGAATTATGGAACAATTAAAAAGACAAGAACTGGAACAAAAAATTAATGCCACAATCGAAAAAGTTCGTCCTTATCTGGTAGCTGATGGTGGTGATATCAAATTTGTAGAATTAACCGACGACTTTACCGTTAAAGTTAGATTACTTGGAGCTTGTGGAGCTTGCCCTTTTAGTTTACAAACATTGAAAAACGGTGTTGAAAAAGCCGTTAAAAAAGAAATACCCGAAATTAAAGAAGTTGTTTCTGCTTAATAAATTACACTCAAAAGAAAACTGAGGGAGCCAAACAATTCTGGCTCCCTTTTTTATTTACATATAATTATTTTAGTAGTTTTACAACGTAACCTGGAAATATTTTTAACTTGAGTAAATACTATTTTATCTAAAAAACTGTTAGTGATAATTGGATGAACACCTAATGATGAGTAAATCGATCAAAAAAGCTTTATATCAGATTATAATTGTTGTAATTGTTTTGACAATTGCAGGTTGTACTGCTCGTCGCAATACCGCACTAAACAGAACTTACCATAGTGTTACTGCCAAATACAATGTTTTGTTTAATGGAAACGAAAGCTTTAAAGAAGGTCTTTTAAAATACGAACAATCGTATACCGATAACTATGCACTGATTTTGCCTGTTTTTATATATGGAAATCCTGAACTTGCATTATCTATTAAATCAGAAATGGATCGATCAATCGAAAAATCTTCAAAGGTTATAAAGTTGCATTCTATAACAAAGAAACCTGAGTCCAAAAAGGGAAAGATGACCGAAAAGGAGAAGCAGTTTTATAATAAAAACGAATATAACTCATTTGTTGATGAAGCTTATCTTTTAATGGCAAAAGCATTTTTTTATCAAGCTGATTATTCTTCTGCGGCTCAAACCTTCGAATATATTATAAAACAATTCGATGATGAAAAATCTAAATATTTGGCATATAACTGGTTAGTTAGAACAAATGTTGAAAGAAAGGATTATCGCGAAGCCCAAAATTTACTCGATATTATACAGCACGACATTAAATACCCCGACAAACTTAAGTTCCAATTAAACCTTACAAAAGCAGATTTTTACCTAAAACAGCACAACATAATTGCTGCAGAACCCATTTTAAAAGAAGCAATTGAGCAGGCAAGAAAAAAGAAAGACAAGCTGCGACTTAATTTTATTTATGCTCAGATAAATGAAAAATTAAATAAGTATCAACTGGCATCAGAATACTTTGAAGCAGTAATAAAAATGAATCCATCGTATGAAATGGCGTTTAACGCAAAAATTAAACGAGCCAGTATGTTTACTGGAGGGAAATCGGGGAATTCAATAAAAGCAGAACTTATCGATATGCTTGATGATGAAAAAAACAAGGAGTATCTCGACCAGATTTATTACGCTCTTGGTGATTTGGAGTTAAAAAATAAAAACACAGCAAAAGCGGTTGAATACTTTCAACTTTCAACGAGCTCAAGCATTAATAACACAAACCAGAAAGGACTTAGTTACTTTGCATTGGCCGATATTTTCTTTAACCAATCGAAATATCGCGAATCGCAGGCATATTCCGATAGTGCAATAACAATGCTTAATCCTGAGTTTCCGGGGTATTCTGAATTGGCCAGAAAAAACAAGTACCTCTCAAAACTAGTAGAAAACATTAAAACCGTTGAGTTTCAGGATAGTGTTCAAAAAGTAGCAAAAATGTCCGAAAAAGACCGCCTTGCATTTATCCAAAAGATTATTGATCAGCTTAAAATAAAAGAGCAACAGGAAAAAGAAAAAGAAAACATGGCAGCACAGCCTGGTGACTTATTATATTCCAGATCCAACATAAGGCCTACAAATATAGACGAAAGTGGCAAATGGTATTTTTATAATCTAAATGCAAAAAGCTTTGGTGAACCAGAGTTTCGTCGTTTATGGGGATCTCGAAAACTTGAAGATAATTGGCGCAGAAGCAATAAACAGGTTGTTGGAATGGATCAGGAAAAACAAATAGAAATTTCGGATGATATTATAGACAATAAAAAAGGATTAGATAATAAGAAACCAGAATATTATATGGTAGATCTGCCACTTACAGATTCTCTAATGCATATTTCACATCTTAAAATTCAGAATTCGCTATATAATGTGGGCGAAGTTTATCGAAACGATCTTAAAGAGGATGACCTAGCCATTAAAGCATATAAGGAATTAGTAAACAGATATACAGTTAGCGATTACAAAGTAGCCTCATATTATAGTTTGTATAAAATATATTTTGCAAAAGGTGATTTTGGACAGGCAGATATTTATAAAAGCATGATTATTGGAAATTTCCCCGAATCAAATTATGCCAAAGTATTACTCGATCCCGAGTTTTTTAAGGAATACGAAAAAGAAAGCAAGGAACAAAACGATTATTATCTGGCAACATTAAATCTATATAATACTAAAAAATATACAGAAGCCATTAGTCGGTGCGATTATGGAGTAAATACCTTTAACAATAGCGAGCTAACCCCAAAATTTAAGTATCTAAAAATATTGTCACTCGGCAAAATTTATGGTCAGGGGATGCTTAAAAAAGAGTTGGAGCAATATATTACCGATTACCCCAATGGTGAATTAAATAAATCAGCCAATGATCTTTTAGCTGTGGTAAGAAAAAATGAGCTGCAACAACTTTCTGAACCATTATTAGCTTCACAAAACGAATTATCAGATTCTACTAGTTCAGATAATCTTGTTCTCGAAGAGAAAAAAAGAATAGAAAAGTTATTTACCTACAATAACAAAGCGGAGCATTATTTTGTATTAATTATAGATAAAGCATTAGATGTAAATAAAATAAAGTTTAATACCATCAGCTTTAATTTAGATTATTATATACAAAAAGATTATAATACAGAAAACCAGGAGTTTAATAAATTTTTTAATAGTATAATTGTTAAAAAGTTTACCGACGCCAATGAAGCGATGGAATATTATAAAACCTCAACTCAACAGATAAACAAACTAGTTGAAAATGCAGATAAAGACGATTTTCAGTTCTTTATTATTTCTGTCGATAATTTTAATTCTTTTATTGCGGAAAAAGCCATTCGCGAGTATCTTTTATTCTTTAAAGAGAACTACCCTAATAAATAGGTTTTGTATTTTTGATTAATCATATAATAATAGGTAAATTTATAGTACCAATAAATAAAGCTATGCAAACAAGAAAAATAAAAATATTATGGACCGATGATGAGATTGATTTATTACGTCCACATATTATCTTTCTTGAAGAAAAGGGATTTGATGTTAAAACAGCAAACAATGGAGACACAGCTATAGAGTTAACAAAGACTGAAGATTTTGATATCGTTTTCTTAGATGAATATATGCCCGGACTAAGTGGATTAGATGTGTTGGACATAATAAAACGCTACAAGCCCGACTTACCGATTGTTATGATTACCAAAAACGAAGAAGAAAATATTATGGAACAGGCAATCGGTTCTAAAATTGCCGATTACCTTATTAAACCCGTTAATCCGAAACAGATTCTTTTAACAATAAAAAAAAACATTGATACAAAAAGGTTGGTTTCAGAAAAAACACTATCGGGTTATCAAATCGAATTTGGAAAAATTGGACTCAGCATAAATGACGCACGCAGTTTCTCTGATTGGGTTGAAATTTATAAAAAGCTTGTTTATTGGGAGCTTGAGCTTGGTGAGAATAACGAGCCCGGCATGGACGAAGTACTTAAGATGCAAAAAGCCGATGCCAATAATGGTTTTTCGAGATTTATTAAAAAGAATTATTTAAAATGGTTCGACGGAGCAGAAAGGCCCATGATATCTCCAAACCTTTTTAAGGAAAGAGTTTTTCCGATGCTTGAAAAAGGAGAACAGGTTTTTTTTATTTTAATTGACAATTTGAGATTCGACCAGTGGAAAGTTTTACAACCATTAATTGCAGATTATTTCAGTATCGAATCTGAAGAACTTTACTGCAGTATTTTACCTACCGCTACTCAATATTCCCGAAACGCAATTTTTGCAGGTTTAATGCCCTTGCAGATAGATAAGCAATTTCCGGGTTTGTGGTTAAATGATGAGGAGGAAGGTGGCAAAAACCTTAACGAAGCAGAACTTTTCGAAAATCAACTTAGTCGACTTAATAAAAAAGTAAAGTTCTTTTACGAAAAAGTAACTAATTATAAAACCGGCGAAAAATTGGTCGAGAACTACAAAGATTTGCTAAATAATCAGTTAAATATTTTAGTTTATAATTATATCGATATGCTCTCGCATGCTCGCACCGATATAGAGATGATAAGAGAATTGGCAAATGATGAGGCTGCTTATCGTTCTGTTTCGGTATCGTGGTTTAAACACTCACCCTTATTTGCCCTCATTAAGGAATTACAACAGCATAAGGTAAAAATTATTATTACTACCGATCATGGAACTGTTCGCGTAACAAATGCATTAAAAGTAATTGGTGATCGAAATACTACAACAAATCTTCGTTATAAAAACGGAAAAAGTTTAAATTATAATCCGAACGAAGTTTTTGAAATTAAACAACCCGAGAAAGCTCATTTACCCAAATCAAATTTATCTACAAGCTATATATTTGCTACTAATTATGATTTTCTTGCATATCCTAATAACTACAATCATTATGTAAGTTATTATAAAAACACCTTTCAGCATGGTGGTATTTCTTTAGAAGAAATGGTAATTCCGTTTATTATATTGAAGCCAAATCAATAAAAAATGCTATCTTAGTATTATGCATTCGATTACATTAAAATCATTAACCGATTTGTCTTTAGTAGCAGATAAGTTTCTTCGACTTACTAAGGATAAAAAAGTGTTTGCCTTTTTTGGCCCTATGGGAGTTGGAAAAACCACTTTTATAAAAGCCCTTTGTAACGAATTAGGTGTTATTGAAATTGTTACCAGCCCGACATTTGCTCTTGTAAACGAATATCAAACAGCAAAAGGTAAAATTATTTATCATTTTGATTTTTACCGAATTAATAAGATCGAAGAAGCATATGATTTTGGTTATGAGGATTATTTTTATTCCGATAATTATTGCTTTATCGAATGGCCCGACAAAATTGCTGAGTTGCTTCCCGATCATGTCGTTTTTGTTCAGATGATCGAAAATGAAGATGGTAGCCGCACAATTAACTTTAGGTAAATTCTGTATTTTGTATAATTACTTTTCCTTTTTTCTGTTTTCCAGATACGATATAAAAGATGTCTTAAAATACTTGATTTACATTTGGATTTGTATTATTTTGTAACTCTTCAATAAATCTTAATCAGGGTTCCAAAAAAAAGAATTATGCAGGAAAACAATGGACCATCTCGCTTTTCATTAGGAAAAACAAGCCTAATGCCACAGGAAGAAAAACTCGAAACAGGAAAACGAAAAGAAAAGCTTGTTATTGGTATTCCTAAAGAAAACAAGGAGTTTGAAAGCCGCGTATCCCTTACCCCAGAAGCTGTTGAATTGTTGGTCGGTAATGGACACGAAGTAATTATTGAATCGGGTGCAGGACTTAATGCAAATTATAGCGATAAAGATTATTCGGAATGCGGAGGTTTAATTATTAAAGAGAAAGCAGAAGTTTTTAGATGCGACATTGTACTTAAAATTGCTCCTCCCACAATCGAAGAGGTTGATCTTTTGAAAAATAATGCAGTTTTAATTTCCTCTTTGCAGTTTCAAACACAAACAGATGAGTTTATTCGAAAACTTATAAGTAAAAAGATTACAGCGATTTCGTTCGAAGGGCTAAAAGATAAAGATAATTGTTATCCAGTTATTCGATCGATGAGCGAGATTGCCGGAACAACATCAATATTGATTGCAGCCGAGTATTTAAGCAATGTCCATAGCGGAAAAGGAGTGCTTTTGGGCGGTGTTACAGGAATAACACCAACAGAAGTAATCATCCTTGGAGCAGGAACAGCTGCCGAATATGCTGCCAGAGCTGCTATTGGTTTGGGCGCTTTTATTAAAGTTTTTGATCATTCTATTTCTAAATTAAAACGGCTACAACAAAACTTATCACAACCATTATTTACTTCTATATTTCATAAACGAGTAGTTGAAAAACATCTGAAATCAGCCGATGTGGTTATTGGAGCAATGCATCTTGGCGATAGCGGACCTCAGTTTTTAATTACCGAAGAAATGGTTCAAAAAATGAAGAAAGGTGCAGTAATTATTGATCTTAGTATTGATCAGGGTGGTTGTATCGAAACATCAGAATGTCGCAATTATTCAAATCCATCTTATATTAAACATGGTGTAATTCATTATTGTGTACCCAATATTGCATCTCGGGTTGCTCGTACTTCGTCTATTGCTTTGAGTAATGTGTTTAATCCGTTGTTGTTTAGTATTGCCGAAGCCGGTGGAGTTCAAAAGCTTTTAAAGGAAGATTTGGGTTTCAGGCACGGAGTTTATATTTACAATGGAATATTAACCAGTTCAAGCATTGGTAATTACTTTGGAATTCCATCCAAGGATATCGATCTTTTGATGGCTGCATTTTAGAAATAGGCCCTAAGTTGAATGCTTCCTGTATGGATCGTCTTAAAACTTTCCGAATAACGGCCATTATAGAATAAGGTTAGCTCAATGTTCCCTTCTAATTTTTGTTGATAACCAATATTCCAGGTGGAATTATTGCCTCTTTTCAGTCCATCGAGCATTTCATAAGCCAGCGAAGTGTTTTCATTCGCATTGTAATCAATCTTTAGGTAGTTTGCTTTTAATTGTAAACTCCCTTTGTTAGTGATACCATAATTAAAATCAATCCCAACATTATGATTTTTGCTTTTTTCTACCGATAACTGATTTTCTTTTTGAGAATACTTGTAAGAAATTTCAAGTTTGGTTTGAAATCCTGGCATGTATTGCAACGTTATTTCATTTGCTATGTTTTGTAAGGTATAGTTTTTTAAACTAAAAAATTCTGATTGGTATTCTTTGTTCGCGATTTCGAAAAAATTTAATAAAGTAAAATCAGTAAAGAAATTCCATCTTAACCGCAATCCATTTGATTTTCTCTGCCGTTCATCAAAACCATTAGTCAATAATAATTTGTTTTTATTTTGATGATATATGTAATCAATCCCTAATTTTGAGCTTGGGATTTTAAATGAAAAAGTGTTCTGAATATTTTGAGATGTTGTTATTACGTGATCTGCATTTAACGCATTGTTAAACGGGTTAAGACTTTCGGTTAAATTACTATTGGTAGATTTCTGATTTATCTGATATGCAAGCTGATTAGAGAATAATGACAGCGCTTTTTTTATTCCTTTTTTTGATTTCCAAATAGCATTTGGTCTGATATTTACTATCTCGCTAAACTCATTCTGATAGGTTTTTATGTATTCTGAGCTGGGAGCAAAAATACGAATATAATTAGCTTGGTCTTGAAACTGCGCAATCTCAAACTCATCAAGCTCAGCTATTCCGTTATTATTATAATCATTCCACGAATAAATCCCCTGTCCATATGAAACCCTTAGGTACGAAAATTCACGTTTTGGTTCCAGTCCTGATCCTGCCTCATAAAACGTTGAAGAAGAAATAGCTCCTTTGAACGCTTTAAAACTGTACTCTAATCTACCTGTTAATGTATTTTGGTTCGTTGAATTTATGCTTGTATCCGAATATTCAAGTTTGCGATAAGTAATTGTGGACAGTAACCGGTTATTTGGATTTTTTAGTAAACCAAAGCCAAGCTTTAAATCCTCCGCTTTCGACGAGGCATTTAGTGAATTGTTTTGTGGTAGATAATCTTTTCGTAGCGTATATGAAGCATTGTACTTATTAAAAGTTGAATCAGAATTCTCGATATATAATTTTAGGGATGTAAAATAGAAACTGTTCGCCAGCAAACTATCCGTAATTTCGTTCTGCCATTCGTTCTTTTCAGATTCGTACCATACACCTGTCTTTATATACGTTGTTGATTTTGATAAATCGGCATAATACCGGACAAACTGAGTTTTGATAATATCTGTATTGGTATTTACTATACTACCACTTGAAAGCAATAAAAAACCAGATTTGTTGAAGTTAAGTGACAATTCGTTTTTATTACCAGAGTAAGCTTTTTCATTATTAAGTAGAGCATATTTGTATTGGCTTTTCAAGGTATTTTTATAATTATAGTTTAAACCAATAATCAGGTGATGTTGGTTTTTGTTATACTGCTCCTGAATGTTCCAGTCGCGCTCAAACTCTACTGGTCTGAATCTTTCAAAAGCTTCAAAGTTTTTATGTGTTAGTTCATAGTTTAAAAAGGTATTTAAGCTGTTTTTTATTGTATCTCTAGTTAACAGGGCTTGTTGAATACCCATTTTTAAAGCATAACCAATATCATCCGATTTATCAATTTCAGAAAATGTATTATGGTCATTATTGCTTAAAGCGAGCTCGAAAAACGTTCTCGTCGACTTACTTAATTTATAATCTGATCCCAAACTAATGAGCTGTTTACTTTTTGGTGCTATCAGCAAACGGATGGGTTCAAATTTGCCTTGAGGAACACCATCAACAGGAGCAATCCATTTAAAAACTCTTCCATTGGCCGAGCTTGCTAATTGGATATAATTTCCTTTATTATCACCAACCAGGTTAAATCCAACTTTGTAAAACGCCTTGGTAGGATCAGTTGAGTGTTCAAATATTATATAGGTAATGCTATTTACTATCGTGTCTTTTTGCAGGTATAAAACATAATCAGAGGTAAACTGAATGCTATCAACGTTTGGAGTAAATGCATTTTCGAGATTATCACCCGATTGAGCTAATACGATTTTTTGTTCGTTGTTTAAGTCCTGACTTAAAGGCTGATTTTTACTATCATGTTCTGAAAAGATGTTAATCCAAAAATGTCCTTTGTCAGTTGTGAATAGGTTGCTGTTCGAAATCATAAAGCGGGCATAGCTTTTTTCTGAATATTCAAATTCGACAGATATTCGACTGTCTTTGTTAATTGTGCACGCTGCGGTAAATATTATTTCGCCGGTATTATAATCAATAACATAATCATTATCCTTGCCTCGTGTTTTTAATTTTCCATTAATATAAATTTTTTCTGATCCTGCCAGGACAATAATATATAATTCATTTTCACACCCTGTTAATTTATAAGGGCCTTGATTTCCCTCTTGTCCGGAAAAAGATTTACGGCAGTATTTTCCCTTTGCAATGGCTCCGCTAATTGTTGTTTCAAATGAAGCATTAGAGTGTTTTTTAAATCCCAACCGAGAGTTAAGTAAGCCGCCTTGTCCTTTCTTATTAATGTTCAGGAAATACCCAGCAGGCTTTGATAGTTCAAAATCACCTGCAATAAGTTTTGTTTTATCGTTATACAATTGAATAAACACTTTGTCAAACTCCTGCAGCTGTTGTGAATTTCCATCGGGTTGGATGGGAATGTTTTGGTCAGAAATGGCCGCTAGAATGTTCATGTTGTCACTCAGCTTACCGGCAATCTGCAGATTTAAATTAGAACTTACCGAAGCATCCTGGTTATTACCCATTATTATTCCTCTTGAAATACTTCCTCTTTTATCAAGTTGATTGTCAGTAAAAAAACTTGATCGATCGTTTCTGGAGTCTTTCTGAGGATAAGCCAGAACGGGTCCTAAAGTTATTATTTCTGATAAAGATCTATGCGAATATTCTACTGTTGGTAAGCTATTAAACACCCTGTATCGAATAGTTATAGGATGAATTCTTTCTATCGAATTAGGATTTGCAATAAAAAGAGAGTGATTATAATCAATCTTATAAAAACTATCTGTAATAATAGCTCCATCAATTCCATATACAATCTCTGAGTGGGGAATTATTATAAGAGAATCCAGGCTTATTGTATCGGTAATAAGTAAAAAAGTCTTTGTTCGAAGATTGCTATGATTTTGAGAATAAGCAATCAACGAAGTGATAATAAAGTAAATAGTAATTGAAAATTTGGTTAAATTCAAAATAGTTCGGCTTTTACAGCATTAAAAGAACGAAAAAATTTTGCATTTGTTGAGAAATGGCCAATAAAAAAGACTCAGTAGTATTTGTCTTTTAGATAATAAATATAAACAAGTTTAACAAAATTGGAATTTCTGTTTTTAAACTTTTTTGGCTTAAGCCAAAAAAGTAACAAAAAAGATCAAGACAAAACGATACTTCCAAGCTCTCTGCTATAAGCAAACAATTCCTGACAAAGTAAGCAAGCTCCTTTGTCGGAATACTAATGCTTATAACATTCACGCTACCTCATGGCTCGTCGTTTTGTCATGCTTACGCTCTTAATAATCCGCATCTGATAAATTTGTGTCAAAAATCAGGTAAAACATGCGTGGGTAGGCTCTGTAAGCAACACTCAGTCTCGAAATGCAATCATTAATTAGAACGATAAAAACATCATCGAGACGACTTGTGTTGCGCTGAAAAACAGGTTTTGCCATGATTTTAACAAACTTATCAGTGGCGGAGACTTTTTTTGGTTCTTTTTTGTGTGGATGACAAAAAAGAACATCATATATTAGAACTAATCGATTTCCAATTTGAGCTTTTTTGAATTAAGAAAGAACTAGATGAATGTCCTTGTTTTG
>JAIFLC010000119.1 GCA_020049295.1 Bacteroidota bacterium | reverse complement strand
AATGAATTCAAGGGGTTTATTTCAATTGCATTTGTAAAGTCAGCAATTGCTCTTGTAAAATCTAAAAGGTAAAGATTTGCAATCCCTCTATTCCCATAATAACCCTCATCATTAGGGTTGATCTCTATTGCTTTATTAAAATCGTCTAACGCTCCTTTATAATCCTGAAGATAACTTTTTACAATCCCCCTATCGCAATAAATGCCCGCATCATTTGGATTGATCTTTAAAGCTTTTGAAAAATCAGCCAGTGCTCCTTTGAAGTCTTGATTCTCAATCTTTGCTTTTCCTCTATTGTAATACTCCTCACTTGTTAGGCTGGTGCAACTTACAATTGAAATAAAAGCTAGAATATAGAACGTAAATGATTTCATCAGTTGAATGTATTAGTAATATTATAAACCTCTAACAAAAATAATTATTCCTTATACATGTTATTGGTAATGCCAATAGAAAACGATTCCCTTGGTTTAAATCTTATCATTAATAAAAAAAAGTCCCGCCATAAGCGGGACTCAAGATTATAAATGTTTTATGTTTTTAACTATGCTAGTTTAACATTTACAGCATTTAATCCTTTTTTTCCTTCTTCCAAATCAAATGTTACTTCATCATTCTCTTTGATACTATCTTTCAAGCCTGATGAATGTACAAAATACTCTTTTGGTGAATTTGCGTCTTTAATGAATCCAAATCCTTTTGAGTCATTAAAAAATTTTACTGTTCCGTTGTTCATAATATTAATTTAAATTATGTGTGCAATGTAGTCTTAATAATTGAGATATTAACTTTTACATCCAATTAATTGATTGAATTTGAGTTTATTCTTATTAAAGAAGAGAAATTAATCGGTAATTGATGCTATCTTTAGAAAATAAATTACAAAAACTAAAAGGAATAAATGTATGTATGAAAAGAAACCGAGTATTGTTAAAACTCCTGACCTGTCAAAGTTACAAGCGGTAGTTATAAATCTCAGGACAATAATATATATCGCGGTTGATGCTGATCCCGAGGAGGCAAAAAAAAGATATTTAACACGGTTTGGTTGTAAAAAAATATAACTTTTCTATTGAAAGAAATATTTATGCCAACTACAACTAATAAAAAAACCTCACATTTTGGTGAGGTTTTTTTATTAGTACAGAATTCTTATTAGAATATATAAGTAATCCCAAATTTACCTCCAGAAAATGCATTACCACCACCAAATTCAAGGTTAAGGCCAAGATTATGCTTTATAAAATATCTGGCTCCAATTTGAGCTCCTAATCCAATACCAGATGCACCATCACCAGGATAATTATTTGAGGTAGTCCAAATATAGTAACCTAAGTTTAACCCTGCATAAACGTCCCAAACGCTGGGTATTTCAAAAAGAGTATTAAAATGGTAATTACCATTTCCAGAAATTCCAAAAATTGTGCTGCGATAATTCTCCCCACCAAAATCCTGACCATACGATCTGAAAGAACCCTCAAAACCTACAGTAATATCCTTGTGAACGCCAAAATCCATTCCTACATAAATAGGTACTCCCCATTCAGAAAATCCAAACCCGGCGTTTAGCTGTTTGCCTCCTTTGGCTAATGGGCTCTGAGCATTAACTGTAAAAACAGCAAAAATTGAAAGTAAAACGATAGCACTTAACTTTTTCATATTGATTAATTTTGATTAATAAGTTATTCCATTCTGATATGGTGACAAAAATAATAAATTATAAATTTCGCCCTAAAGGTATTCTATATTAACATTGAAAACGAATAAATGTTGTGTATACTAGTTAAACAACACAATAGATCAGTTGAAAATAAACTAAATTTTCAATTTTATCTTGCTACAATCCTAAGAATATCTCCTGATAATAATTAAGAAACGAAAACGCCTCATCTGAAGCCCTATCGATATCCTTACCTTCTCGAGATATGAACTTTCTGCTTGTATGAACAACCATTCGAAAGAAGGTCCTTTGAAAATTTAAACTTACTTGTTTCAAACCCAAGCTGATGAAGTAGCGTGGCAGCCAAGTCGGTTTGGGACCCAGTGGTGTTTATTACCAATGAATCTGTACTAAGCGCACCACCTATCCATAGCATCGGTATTCTAAACTTGTTAACGACAAAATTGGGATCTTTACCCGGAAAACGATGACCATGATCTGCTATTAAAACGAATAACGTATTTTTATACCAGTCCTTGGTTTTAGCCTCTCTAACAAATGCACCCAAACAGCTATCGGTATAGTTTACTGAGCTTAGAAATTTACTCTGATCATCAGTACCTTTAAATTTAGGTTTTGAGGGTATTTCAAAAGGCTCATGGCTAGTAAGTGTAAAATACATCTTAAAAAAAGGTGATTTGGCAGAATCGCAATCTACCATCAATCTATTAAATACATATTCATCGTGAACTCCCCACTTTGAATTTCGAAATGATTTGGGAAAATCGTCCTGGGTTATAATTCTTCTGAATTTACCGGAAAAAAGGTAAGAACGGATGTTAGCAAAATCTGGATTACCACCATAGTAGAACGTCGTACGATATCCTATGCTATCAAGAACACCGCTTATTGTTGGTAATTTCTGAGATTTTAAAGGGTATTTAATAATAGATTTTGTCGACTGCGCAGGAAACCCGCTAATTGTTGCAACGATACCCTTATCGCTCCTATCTCCGCTCGCAAAAATTCTACTAAATAATATTCCTTCGTTACTCAATTCATTAAGATTGGGAGTTACGTCAGATAATCCACCCAAGGATTTCACCATTTTTGAGCTGAAACTCTCAAGAAGAATAATTACAACATTAGGTCTTTCGAATATAAGAACATTAGGTGTAGATCCTTGATCGAGCATCAACCCTGAAGCAATTCTTTCTGCTTTGGTTTTTTCGATATTAATTGGATATTTCTTATACATCGAACCCGATTTAGATATTGAATACATCATATTCCATATCGGGTTAAGGGCTGCGTGGTTACTAAACATGTTTTGGCTAAAGTAAACCTTTCCAGGATTCATTGATGCAATTCCAAAACTACCCCTTATTGGTATAATCATTAATGCTGAGAAGAATAGAAATACAGGAATATACCACCATTTGCCTTTATCAAATATTGTATTCTTTTTCAAAACCCAATTTTGGTAAAGAAAGAAGAATGCAATAAAGATTAATACTGTAAAAAATGAGAGTATAATAATAAGCAAAGGTGTAACCGAGGCAAATGCCTCTCCAGGAGTTTTTAGGTATAAAATTGGAGTTGCATCAATTCTAAACCCCCAGTTTCGATATAATTCAGCATCGGAAACTACAATAATCGAAAATATGGAAAGAATTATAACTGTAAAGTATTTTAAAACTACTATAATCCATTTACCATTTGAATAAAAAAGAGCAGTAAACAAAATTCCTGATAAAAGCATTATATAACCAATTAAAGAGGTATCCATCCATACACCTCTTATAAAAATGCCCCACCAATCGCTTGTTTGAATCTGCGATGAAAAATTGAATTCATACACCATGAATAGTAGGCGAGCGAAAGTGAAGAAGATCAACCAAAAAAGGAAGTATTTCGCTAAAAAGAAAAATCTTGGTCTCATTCAGAATAATTTAAGTTTGCGAATTTATTAAAAAAGTATATGGGTCAGCATTGTTTAGGGATAAAACAAAATACTTATTTTTGTTAAGTCTCGATAAATAAACAATTATGAAAGTAAAAGTATTATTAATTCTCACTTTTTTTATTTGGAGTTGCGCTGATAGAGCAAGCAAATCTGAAAATAAGATTGAATGGGCAATTGCACTCCATGGTGGTGCTGGGAATATAGTACCAGAAGATTATTCTCAAGATCAAAGGGAAGCATATCTTCATGAGCTGAATAATGCACTTGACATTGGGAAGAACATCCTTGCTGGAGGAGGAACATCCCTTGATGCTGTTGAACAAGTTATTCGGTATCTTGAAGATTGCCCTTTATTTAATGCAGGAAAGGGAGCTGTTTTTACTCATGATGGTAGAAATGAGCTAGATGCTGCAATTATGGATGGGAATGGACTACGTGCTGGTGCAGTAGCAGGTGTTGGAGATATTAAAAATCCCATTAGTGCAGCTCGTTTGGTTATGGATAAATCAGAACATGTTTTTTTAGTTGGAAAGGGTGCATCAAAATTTGCGGCCTCTCAGGGAGCAGAAATTGTTGACAGCAGCTATTTTTTTACAGAAAAAAGTTGGAAATCTCTTCAAAAGGTTCTTGCCAACGAAACTCTTAAAAATAAAAAAATGGGAACTGTAGGGTGTGTTACCCTTGATAAATATGGAGATCTAGCAGCTGGGACATCAACTGGAGGAATGACTAACAAAAGGTATGGTCGAATTGGTGATGTGCCCGTAATTGGTGCAGGAACTTATGCCAATAACAATACCTGCGCTGTTTCAGCAACTGGACATGGAGAATTCTTTATCAGGTTCACCGTTTCTCACGATATCTCAACCTTAATGGAATACAAAGGATTATCGTTAGAACAATCAGCTGATCTTGTCATTCACAATAAGCTTGAAAAAGTTGGCGGGAAAGGAGGGATTATTGCTGTTGATAAGTTTGGAAATATTATCCTTACAATGAACACTTCAGGCATGTTTAGAGCCTTTGCAAATTCAAAAGGTGAGCAGGGGGTTTCTATCTTTAAAGAATAGAAACCCTATATCATTTATTTATATATTGTTCATTTTAAAACAATTAATCATTTAATATGTATTATTTATTGTGATTTAATGCTAAATAATTGATTTTTTTAATTTTGTTTTGTTAAATTGCTATAAATCTAAAAAGCATATACAATGGCCTTAAAAGTAAAAACCGAAAAAATTAAAACTGAAGGGAAAATTCTGGTTTTCTTCTTCTTTTTTATTATGCTTTTAATAATTTTTACTCTTTTTCTTGTACTTCTCTTACTTATAGGAGGGTATCCGATATCAAGGCAATACATATCATACTATATTGAATTTTCACCATTAACAGTAGTGCTGCCATTTATTATTTCGTTAACTTCAGCTTTATCCTATAGAACTTCGTTGATGCGTATTAGCCCTGCTAGTAGCGTTAATATTCCTATGTTAAAAGAATTGTTTCTTACTAAAACTGGTTATAGACTTATTGAAGAGCATGAGGGTTATCTTAAATTCGAGAGATCTAAAGTATTTCCTCGGATTCTTTGGTTAAATATCGATAAACCAACTATTGAAGTAAAAGGAAACGAAGTCTTAATCACAATAGAAAAACATACCGAAGCAATTATAACTCCT